>JANXSB010000270.1 GCA_025352865.1 Chthoniobacter sp.
GTGGCGCTTGGAATGTCATGATTTTACGTGCTTGCCAATCCGCATTTCCCCTGATTCTTTCGCCCTCCGTTCACAAAACGGGCTGTAGCGCAGTCTGGTAGCGCACCTGCCTGGGGGGCAGGGGGTCGTGGGTTCGAATCCCGCCAGCCCGACCATTCGTAAAATCAAGGAAAACAAGGGATTACATACATTGAGTGTACCCTAAAATGACCCCTAGTGGTTTTTCTGTTGAAAAGGCCTTTTAAAGGATCTCAGCCGCCCCATAACCTCGGCGTTTTTGGGTAGAAATACACCGTTTCGGCGGCTTGCGCATTTAACTAGCTGCAAAAGACTGCCTTTTGGCACTCTACTCAAAACTCAACCAGACTGGGCTGGCAAGATGGCCTCCCACATGAGCAGATTGAACCGAGCAATGAAAACCTATCTCCTTGGAGATCACCACACGAACTATGACGATTTGTTGCGGGTCATGCTCCGCAAAGGGTGGAAAAATGCCCGGATCGTCCATGTCGGTGTGATCGGGAAGCCTTTGAATTCCTTGTTCGCGGCGGCGGAGTTGGCGGCGGCGAGGCAGTTGAAACGCGCGAGCCGCAGCGCCCCGCAGACGAGGTAGAGCGAGGCGATGAGCCAGCCGGCGCTGCGAAAATCCGGGTCGTGCAGCACGATGCGATAGACCATGAGCGCCGGGGCCACGCCGAAGGAAACGATGTCGGCGAGCGAATCGAACTCGCGTCCGAACGGACTCTCGTGGCCGCCGAGGCGCGCGAGCCGCCCATCGAGCGCATCGAAGACGCAGGAGAGCAGGATGAGCCAGATGGCCATGTGGAATTTCTCGGCGGCGAGTTTGTCCACCGCTTCGGCAGTGGCCGGCGTGGTCGCGGCCTGGACAAGCGCGCCTTCGAGGATTTTGAGCGTGGCCGCAAATCCGCAGAAGAGGTTGCCCGCCGTCATCAGATTCGGCAGCAGGTAGATTTTCGGGTTTCCGTCGTCGCTCATCGGCTAGAAAAGGGGCTCGGGCCGCTTCGGGAATCGCGCGATGATCGTGAGCGCGCCGGTCACGCGGTCACCGACGGCGACCTCCACTTTCGCGTCGAGCGGGAGATAGACCTCGGTGCGCGAGCCGAAGCGGATCATGCCGAAGCGATGCCCGCGCGGCACGTCGTCGCCGACGTGCGACCACGGCACGATGCGACGCGCGATCGCGCCGGTGAGCTGACGCACTACGAGCGTCGCGCGCTTTCCCTCGAATGCCCACGTGAGCGCCTCGTTTTTCTCCGAGCACTGCGGATCGCGCGCGTCGAGGAAGAGGCCGGGGTGGTGCTGCACGTAGCTGATTTTTCCGGCGATGGGCGCGCGGTTCACATGCACATCGAAGACCGAGAGAAAGACGCCCACGCGCAGGCATTTCGTTTTCAAAACCTCGTGCTCCTCGATCTCCACGATGTCCGCGACCACGCCGTCGGCAGCGGAGAGGATGAGTTCCTCGCCCTCGGGCAAAGGGCGGTCGGGATCGCGGAAAAAATTCAGGCAGAAAAGGCCGAGCGCGGTGACGAGCCACATCAGCCACATCCAGTGGGCCAGTGCGCCGATGACGCCGAGCGCGGCGATGACCGCAAAGATGTGACGGCCTTCGTAGAGAGTCTGAAATCGCATGAGGCGGCAGACGCTAGCCGCCGCGCGCGGGCGGGTAAAGCCCCGCGGTGCGCGCTTTCCATCCGCCCACGCGCGACCTAAAGACGCGGCGCAAATATGACTCCACTTCCAAAGTTTCTCAGCATCGGCCACCGCGGCGCACGCGGCCACGAGCCGGAGAATACGCTGCGCTCCGTGCGGCGCGCGCTGGAACTCAGCGCGCACGGGATCGAGATCGATGTGTGGTTCGTGGATGGCGAACTCGTCGTCATCCACGACGCAAAGCTCGAACGCACCACGAACGGCCACGGCTACGTCTCGCGGAAAACTTTTGCGCAGCTCCGCGCGCTCGACGCCGGCAAGGGCGAACGCATCCCCACGCTGCGCGAGGTTTTCGAGACGGTGGACCGGCGCGCTTTCATCAACATCGAGCTGAAAGGCCGCCGCACCGCGGGGCCCGTGCGGGCGCTCATCGCCGAGTTCGTGGAGCAGTGCGGATGGCGCTACGAGGACTTCGTCGTCTCGTCTTTTCATCGCGCGGAACTGCGCGCGATCAGCGACCCGCGCATTCCCATCGCGCTGCTTCTCGCGCGGCCGTCGCGCCTTTATGCGCTGAGCGCGCGGCGCGTGCGCGCGAGTGCGGTGAATCCAGCACTGCTCTTTGTCACGCGACGCTTCGTCGAGGACGCGCACCGGCGCGGGCTGCGGGTTTTCGTCTATACCGTGAACTCGCCCGCCGACATCTCGCGCATGCGGAAACTCGGCGTCGATGGCGTCTTCACCGACTTCCCCGAACGCGCGCTCGCACCGTGACAGCGCGCGATTTTCAAACTCGCCATCGAAAAAACTGCGACTACCCTCCGCGCATGCGCACCCTGACTCCCCGCATTTTCCTCGCCACCTTCGCGATGCTCATCGCCGCCTGCTCCGCGCCGCGTCCGCTGCCAAAGTACCAGACACCCATCGCGCGTACGCGCATCCAGACTGTGCGCACCACGGCGTACACCGACACGGAGAGCGACCACCTCCAATACACCAACCACAACGCGCTCGGCGGCTGCCTGCAATGCGGCGCGATCAACAGTGCCGCCGCCGACTGGTCGCGCTGGCCCGCGGGCACTGTTTTCCGCATTCAGGAAACGGGCGAGCTGTACCGCGTGGATGACTACGGCTGGGCACTCGCGGGCACGAACACCATCGACCTCTACAAGCCCTCGCGCGCCGCGATGAACGCGTGGGGCGTGAAGCATGTGACCATCGAAAACCTGCAATGGGGCGACCCGCACCGCAGCCTCGCCGTCCTCCGCCCGCGCTCCGGATACCGGCACATCCGGCGGATGATCGATGAAATGGAAGGGCGCATGGCGGAATTGGAAAAGCCGGTCGAAACCGCAACGCCCGGCGTGATGACTGCGCCTCCCGTGCTCGTGCCAATCGCCCGCGCCGAACCGGTGCCCACCAGTCGGCCCACGATCACCGGCCAGGTCGGCGTCACCGTCGGCAACGCGCGGCCCGGCGTCGCAAACAACCCGTTCTTCGCGAACACCCCGCCGCGCTAAACCGCACCCGGCCCTGCGCGAGCCGCGAAAAAACTGCCGTCATTCTGAGCGGAGTTCCGGTCGGCTTTGCGACCGGAACGGAGTCGAAGAACCTCTCGCTATTTCTTCGGGGCGGAGGCGGTGGGTGAAAACGCGCACGCTGCCGCCTTTGCCGCAGAAATAGTGAGAGGTCCTTCGACTGCGCTTCGCAAAGCCGAAGCTCCGCTCAGGATGACACGGTTGTTATTTCCCCCCTTTTCACCCCGCGCGATTTCCTTTCTACTCCCCGCCCCTATGAGTGCCCAATTCGACGTCCGCTATACCGCGCAGCTCGCGCGCCTGCACCTCAGCGAGGAGGAAATCGCGAAGTTTCAGACGCAAATTTCGCAGATCCTCGCCTACGTGGAAAAACTGGAGCAGGTCGATGTCAGCGGCGTCGAACCAACCGCGCACGCGAACGCCATTTTCAACGTCTTCCGCGAAGACGCGCCGCGCGATTGGTTCACGGCCGAAGACGCGCTCGCGAATGCGCCGCGCTCGGCGAACCAGCTCTTCATCGTGCCGAAGGTCATCGAATAGCGCATGGAACTTCCCGCCCTTTCCATCACCGACGTGCGGGCAAAACTGCGCGCGAAAGAAGTCTCGCCCGCCGAAGTCTTGCGCGACCTCGACACGCGCATCGCGCAAGTCGACCCGCACATCCACGGCTATCTCTCGCGCGACCTCGACGCGGCGCTGAAATATGCGGAGAGCGCCGACGTTTCGCTCCCGCTCGGCGGCGTGCCGATCGCGATCAAAGACGTAATCAACGTCAGCGGCGAGCCATGCACTGCCGCGTCGAAAATCTTGCATGGCTACCGCGCGAACTATGATGCCACGGTCATCCGCAAGCTGCGCGCGGCAGGCGCGATTCCATTTGGGCGGTGCAATCTCGATGAGTTTGCGATGGGCAGCTCGACGGAGAATTCCGCCTTCGGCCACACGCGCAATCCGTGGGACACCACGCGCATTCCCGGCGGCTCCAGCGGCGGCTCCGCGGCGGTCGTCGCGGCGGATGAAGCCTTCGCCGCGCTCGGCTCGGACACCGGCGGCTCGATCCGCCAGCCCGCCGCGCTGTGCGGCATCGTCGGGCTGAAGCCGACGTATGGCCGCGTCTCGCGTTTCGGCCTCATCGCCTTCGCATCGTCCCTCGACCAGATCGGCCCTTTCACCAAAACCGTGCGCGACTCCGCGCTCATGCTGAACGCCATCGCCGGCCGTGACCCGCAGGATTCCACGAGCCTCGACGAACCCGTTCCCGACCACACCGCGCTGCTCGGGCGCGATTTGCGCGGCGTCCGCCTTGGCATGCCGCGCGAGTATTTCATCGACGGTATCGACCCGCAGGTGGATGCCGCCGTGCGCGCAGCCGTGCGCCATTACGAATCGCTCGGCGCGGAAATCGTCGAAGTCTCGCTGCCCAACACGGAGCACGCCGTCGGCGTCTATTACATCATCGCCACCGCGGAGGCGTCCGCGAATCTCGCGCGCTTCGACGGCGTGCGCTACGGTCACCGCGCCACCGACGCCACCGGCCTGCTCGACCACTACGGACGCACGCGCGAAGAGGGCTTCGGCCCGGAAGTGAAGCGCCGCATCATCCTCGGCACCTACGTGCTCAGCAGCGGCTACTACGACGCCTTCTACCTCCGCGCGCAGAAAGTCCGCACGCTCATCCGCCGCGATTTTTCCGCCGCGTTTGAAAAGGTGGACGCCCTCATCTGCCCGACCTCGCCCGAGGTCGCATTCAAGGCTGGCGACCGCAGCGACGACCCGCTGAAAATGTATCTCGCCGATATTTTCACGATCGCCACGAATCTCGCGGGCATCCCCGGAATCTCGATTCCATGCGGTTTCGCGGACACCGGCGGGAAAAAACTCCCCATCGGTTTGCAACTCCTCGGCAAACCGTTCCAAGAATCACAACTCCTGCAAATCGCCCACGCCTACGAGCAATCCACCGACTGGCATAAGGCGCGACCGGCCTTGGCGTAAGAACCCCGCTACGCCGCCTTCGCCGCTTTCGACGTGTGGCCGAGGATGCGGAGCGTCTGGTTAAGCTGCGCCACTTGTAGCGGCTTTTTCAAAACGGTCACGGGGCCGTGCTTGAGAATATTGTCGAGCATCTGGCTGTCGGGGTAGCCGGTGATGATGACGATGGGCAGCTCGGGATCGATCTTCTTGGCGTGCTTGTAGATTTCGTCGCCGGTGATGTCGGGGAGCTGGAGGTCGAGAAAGCAGAAGTCGAACTTCTGTTTGTGGAGGGCGGCGAGCGCGTCCTTGCCCGTGCCGACCACGAGCCGGCTGAAGCCCGCCTTTTTCAGGAACAGCTTGAACATCGTCTGGAGTGCCTCGTCGTCATCCACCACCAGCACCGTGGGCTGGCCCTGCTCCTCGGAGCGCAGCACGTCGCGGTCGAGCATGTCGCGCTTCACCCGCCAGCGTCCGCCGATCTGAATCGCGGGAAGCTGGCCGCGCTGGACGAGGTAATAGACCGTGGGCAGCGGGATGCGCAGATACTCTGCGGTCTCTTTCACGGTCATCAGGTTATGTGTCGATGGTTCCATGGGGTTTAGGAATTTTCGTAATTACCACGTTTTTGGCGGGTTGCGCGGAAAATTGCCGATTCGTTGGAAAACTGTCAACGCCGGAGAGCGGAAAACTTGCCGCGTCCGCGGTGCTGGACAATCCCCCGGACGCCGCTAATAGTGCCGCCGAATTTTTCCCCCGCGACACCCATTTTTCATGAGCGCAATCTTTCTCAAGCGATTCCTGCAACGGCCCTTTCAGGTCGCGTCGATCATCCCGAGTTCGCGGGCACTGATCCGGCGGGTCGCCGATAAAATGGACCTCAGCCAGCCCCGCGTGATCGTGGAATACGGCCCCGGCGAAGGTTGCCACACCCGCGAGATTGCGCGCCGCATGCACCCGGATTCGCACCTCATCCTCTTCGAGCTCGACCCCGAACTCGCCCGGCATCTCACCAGCCAATTCCGCGACGACCGCCGCGTGACCGTGCTCAACGCCGACTGCGCCACCCTCGCCGACGAGCTCGCGCGCCACGGCCACGCGCACTGCGATTACATCGTCTCCGGCATCCCGTTCAGCATTCTGGAGCCAGCGAAAAAGCGCGAACTTCTCCGCAGCACCTTCGACTCGCTCGCACCGCACGCCGCGGCGGCATTCATCATCTACCAGGTCACGAATGAGCTGGTGGGCCACTGCCGGTATTTCTCGCGCGTCGAGAGCCAGTACTGTCTGCAAAACCTCCCGCCGATGTTTGTCACCAAGTTTTACAAAACCGCCAACGGCCACAGCCAGCGGCTCGTCAACGGCACCAACGGCCACCACCTGAACGGCAACGCGCGGCACTGACCCGCGCCCGCCAGCGCGCCCCCGCCGATGAAAACCCTGCTCCTGCTTTTCCTCTGCTCGGTGCTTTCGGTCCCGCCTTGCTTCGCGAAAAAGGCCGCCCCGCACAGCCCGGAACATCCGCCCAGCATTGAGTTTCGCTCCTACGAAAAGGGCGGCGTTTTTCCCGAAATCTACCGCGACGACTTCGCCCACACGCTCAAGGAATACCCGCATGGCCGCTTCGCCCGCGCCTACCACGGCGAACGCGCGTCGCTGCACCGTTACTTCATCCGCGCGCAAAATGTTTTCGAGGACGACGCGGACAATGACTCCATGGGCTACGTCATCCTCAAACTGCTTTTCGGCTGCGGCGACTTCCGCTTCTCCCGCGCGCTGGAAACCGAGGACTATGCCACCCGCCAGGCCATCGGCCGGCTGCTCGATCCCCTGCTCGCGGAAAATCACCTCCACTATCCGCTGACCCACAGCAACTACCACTTCCGCCGCCACTCGCGCCCTCACGACGCCGACTGACCGCGCCGACACATCGCGCTTCCCATCCCGCGCACCGTTTGTGCAAGCTGCGCGCATGCCCTCCACCCGCACCGAAAAAGATTCCATGGGCTCCATGGAAGTCCCCGCCGACGCCCTCTACGGCGCCTCCACCCAGCGCGCCGTCCTGAATTTTCCCGTCTCCGGCCAGCCCTTCGGACGCGAATTCATCCGCGCCCTCGGCCTCATCAAATGGGCTTGCGCCGAAGCCAACTTCGAGCTGGGCCGCCTCGACGAAAAGCGCACCACCCTCATCGCCCGCGCCGCGCATGAGATCATCGAGGGCAAACTCGACGCGCACTTCCCGCTCGATATTTACCAGACCGGCTCCGGCACCTCCACGAACATGAACATCAACGAGGTCATCGCCAACCGCTGCTCCCAGCTCGCCGGCAAAGACATCGGCTCAAAGGAACCCGTGCATCCCAATGACCACGTCAACATGGGCCAGTCGAGCAACGACGTGATCCCGAGCGTCATCCACATCGCCGTCGGCGAACGCATCCGCAAATACCTCATGCCCGCGCTCGAAGGCCTCCACGGCGCGCTGGAAAAAAAGGCGCTGGAATTTTGGAACGTCATCAAAATCGGCCGCACCCATCTCATGGATGCAACGCCCGTGCGGCTCGGCCAGGAATTCGGCGGCTACGCCAAACAGATCGAATACGCGCGCCTCCGCGCCGGCAACGCCATCGCCGCCATCGAGGAACTCCCCCTCGGCGGCACCGCCGTCGGCACCGGGCTAAACTGCCACCCCGACTTCCCCGGCATCGTCATGCGGCACCTGTGGAACCAGACCAGCATCGCCTTTCGCGAAGCCAAAAATCACTTCGAGGCCCAGGCCGCCAAAGACGGCCTCGTCCAAGCCAGCGGCCAGCTCAAAACCCTCGCCGTCTCCCTTTTCAAAATCGCCAACGACATCCGCTGGCTGAGCAGCGGCCCCCGCTGCGGCATCGGCGAAATCCTCCTCCCCGAAACGCAGCCCGGCAGCTCCATCATGCCCGGCAAAGTGAACCCCGTGATCTGCGAAAGCGTCATGCAAGTCTGCGCCCGCGTCATCGGCAACGACACCACCGTCACCTGGGCCGCCGCCAATGGAAACTTCGAGCTCAACGTGATGATGCCCGTCCTCTCCCACTCCATCCTCGAATCCCTCCGCCTCCTCGCCAACGTCACCAACGTCTTCCACGAAAAGTGCATCCTCGGCATCAAGGCGAACAAGGAACGCTGCGCCGAACTCGTCGAGCAAAGCATGGCCATGGTCACCTCCCTCGCCCCCATCATCGGCTACGACAAAGCCGCCGAAATCGCCAAAGAAAGCGCCAAGACCGGCCAGACCGTCCGCGAAATCTGCCGCGAATGGAAAATCCTCCCCGACGACGAACTCACCAAAGCCCTCGACCCCATCGCCATGACCCGTCCCGGCGGCGAAGGTGCGGCGGGCGGGTAGAGCGGATTAAAATCAAAGTGGAGCCGCGCGGCTGCGCTATTTCTTAAACCGCTCTAACCCGCGCGCCCAGCGCACTCCTTGCAGGGCAGGCTGCCAGCTTCCCCACAGCCGGCGTTTGCGGGAAAAAAACATCGCACCGAGCGCCCGGAATCTCCGGGAAGCACACTATGGAAACAGAGTTTCAAGACCCGCCGACGTTCCCAAAGCGCTGCGCTAACTTTGGGAACGAGAGGTCAAAAATCACCCGCTCCGCTTCTTCATTCTCACTCCGCGTCCCGGCGGGACGCTTGATGGCACGGTCTCAAATCGGCCGTCGGCGGAGGGCGAGGAGAGCGCAGCCGCCGAGCAGCAGCACTGCGGTGCCGGGCTCAGGCGCGGGTTCGGGCCAAGAGAAAATCACGCCAAGATTCGCTGTGCCGCCATACTGGGTCATGCCATAGAGCGTCGAGCCATCGCCGGAGAGGGTCAGCTCACCGTATCGAGGACTGTCCCCATCCGCGGGTGCGCCGCCAAAGCTTTCCAGAAGACCGTAGTCGGTGCCATCGGTGTTCATGCTGAAAAGCGTGCCATCACTGCGCGTGCCGCCGTGGTAGGTCATGCCATAGAGCTTGGAGCCGGAGAGCGTCAGCGAGCCAGCCGGGTTTTCTCCATCACCTGGCGCGCCAGCGAAGCTGTGGAGCAGGCCGAAGCCGGTGCCATCGATGTTCATGCTGAAAAGCGCGCCATAGCCGCCAGCAGCGCCGCCATTAGAGGCCATCCCATAGAGTTTGGAACCGGAGAGCGTCAGCGAACCAGACGGGTAAGCGCCATCACCCGGCCCGACGGCGAAGATGTGGAGCAGGCTGAAGCCGGTGCCATCGGTGTTCATGCTGAAAAGCGTGCCAACATTATCGCTGCCGCCATCTTGGGTCATGCCATAGAGCTTCGAGCCGGAGAGCGTCAGCGAGCCACGCGGGTAAGCGCCATCGCCCGCCCCGCCAGTGAAGGTGTGCAGCAGGCCGAAGCCCGTGCCATCAGTGTTCATGCTGAAAACCGCGCCGATGCTGCTGTTGCCGCCACCGGAGGTCATGCCATACAGTTTCGAGCCGGAAAGCGTCAGCGAGCCATTTGGGTCGCCCGCCCCGCCAGTGAAGCTATGGAGCAGGCCAAAGCCGGTGCCATCGGTGTTCATGCTGAAAAGCGTGCCCGTTTCACCGCTGCCGCCACTGGCGGTCATGCCATACAGCTTCGAGCCGGAGAGCGTCAGCGAGCCCCACGGGTTCCTGCCATCGATCGAGCCGCCGGTGAAGCTGTGGAGCAGGCCGAAGCCGGTGCCATCGGTGTTCATGCTGAAAAGCGTGCCACCACCGACGCCACCGCCATCGTAGGTCATGCCATAGAGCTTCGAGCCGGAGAGCGTGAGCGAGCTATACGGGTTGCTGCCATCGATCGAGCCGCCCGCGAAATTGTGCAGGATGACATCCGTCGCCCGACCGGGGGTGCCGGTGTTCAGGAGTGCGCCAAGGGACAGGATCGCAGCGGCGGGAACGAGAGGTAGGCTGGTCTTCATGGCAGTGGCGAAGTTGGATTAGTCATTGGACCCGCACCTACGGCGCCACCTTCGTCGCCGGGCTGCTCGCGGGGCCGGGGCCGGCGGCACCTTCGGCGGTGACGCGGAACCAGTAGCGTTTGCCAGTGGTCAGGCCGTCGATGGTCGCGCTGCTTTTGCGCGAGTTGGCCGCGAAGCGCCAGCCGGTCTGACCCGCGGGGTCTTCGCTGACCTCGATGAGGAAGTTTTGCAGGCCACGGCGGATGGCATTCCAGGCGAGATCGACCGTGCCCTCGGCATCGCCCGCGGTGGCGGTGAGGCCCTCGACTTTGGGCATGGGGCCGACGGGGGTGCCGGTGTCGCTGGCCACGGCCAGGCCCGCGCTGGTGATGGCGGCGGCCTGCTGGTCGGCGGGGAGTTTGGCGGCCACGCCCTCCACGGTGGCGGCCTCGGCGGTGAGGCTGCCTTCGAGAACGGTGCGGTCGGTGCGGATTTGCAGGGTCATGGTCTGGGCCTGCTGGAGGAGGGCGTCGCGCGCGGCGATGCGGTCGCGCATGGTTTTGGCCTGGGTGGTGAGGAGGGTGAGGGCGGGCGCGGGCGCGGGGAAGGTGGCGTTGCCCGTCATGGAAGTGACGATGAGGGTGGCGAGGTCGGGGACTTCGGCGTCGGTCAGGCTATTGAGGTCGAGTTTGGCTTTGGTGCTCATGTGGGTGCGGGCTTTCTTGGGTTTCTGGGCTGGCTGGGTTGGGTTTTACTGGCGGGGAGAAAATGGGGGCGAAAACAGCTTCTTCAGAGTAAAACGGCCTCGGGGTGGGCAAAAACCGCCATTTCGAGTATGCAGGAAACCATTTCCGGTGAACCTCCCGCCGTTTTCTGGGCACCGGAAACCGCTTCCGGCAAACCTCCCGCGGCTTTCGGTGGACGGGAAACCGTTTCCCTTGAACCTCCCGCCCTTTCCGGTGAACCGGAAACGCCTGCCCTTAAACCGCCCGTCGCTTTCCGTGAACCCCGACCCGCCCCCGGTGAACCACCCGCGCTTTCCCCCGAACGGCGCGACCCATGTGCCGCCACCGCAGGCGTGCCTTTTAAGCCTCGCGCAAAGCCGCCTAACCGACGCTCCGACGCTGGAGCGCGTTGGGCGGGTTCCGATTCCTGACGCTCGTTCCGGTAGCGTTTTCACGGGCGCGTTTCTGCCCGAGGGCCCGCGCGTGGTCAACCAAACATTTGCACCCGCCGTGCGCGCCTCACTGCGCGGGCGGGTTGACCTCGCGGACGGTCGCGCCGTGGGCTTCGCTGAGGATGAGGATGGCGAGCTTCTCGACACTCCCGAGTTCCTCCGGCTTGAGCATCTGGTAGCTCATGTTTTCCCCACTGCCGCCATCGCGCGCGAGCGGCACGGGCTGCGCGGACTCGCTGCTGTTCAGGCTCGCGTAGTCAAACTTCCCGCGCAGGTCGGTGTAGCCGTCCTTGAAAAAGCGCACGGTGCCGTTCTTGAGCCGCGCATAGACTTTCACGTAAGCCTTCGCGACCGCCTTACCCGCGGCTTGGTCGCGCACTTCGAGGCGGCCGTAGTTTTCCGCCAGCGTCAGCTTGAAGGTGTTCGCGTGATACGCCTGCGCCTTGCGCTGGCCCGCGCCGAGGATTTCCACGAGCACGTTCGCCCTCGCAAACTCCGCGGGCAGCGGGAGGTCGAGCGCGTCTTTGCCGGCCGGCAGTTTCTCCACCGACGTCTTCGTCGGCTTAATGATGGAAAAGCGCCCCGCGTCCTGAGTGACAAACGGGCTGCTGCTGAACAGGAACTCGGGGTCCATGAGGTAATAGTTCACCGTGACCTCGGGCAGATTTTTCCACGTCAGCGCGATGTTCTTGTTCTCGACTTTGAAATCGAACGACGGCTCCGTCGCCGCGAGTTCGCCCTGCTGCGCCTCGCGATCCTTCTGCCCGTCAGCTTTCGCCGCCGCCGCACCTTTGCCTTCGATCTCGTCGAGCTGTGCGCCGACCTCGGCGAAAAGCTTCCGCCAGCGGTCCACCGGATAGTCCGCGTACTGGTTCGCCAGCCCGCGCGCCTCGGCGAGCTGCTCCTCGTAGAAAGCCGCGTAGCAGCGGAAATAATCGTGCTGCAAACGCGTCGGCAGCGCCTCGGCCTTGATCGTGTGAAAACGCGCCAGCGCCTCCTCCACGCGATCCTGCAAAAACAAATAATAGACCACGCTCATCTCATCCATCGCGTCCATCGCAGTCTTGTGCGCGAGGGCATTTAGCAGCGCCTGATACTGCGCGCGGAAGACCGGATTCGGGATGCGCTGCTCCGCGCCCACGCGATGCGCGCGCTGATTCACCAGCGGCGAATACTCCAGATGCTCATACGCGCGCCGCTCGATCGGGTCGATGCGCACCAGCTTCGCGTCGAGATACGGCCCGCACTGCCCGAGGAAGTCATCCCGATGCCGCAGCCACTCGCGCAGCGCCGCCGCGTCGTTGTGCACGACCGCATACGAATACAGCGCGTCGTTGTATTCATGCCGCTTCGCGAGCACCGCGATCATCTTGCGGAAAAAGTCCGCGCTCATCCGCGCACGCCACGCCACGCGTTCGAGGTTCAGCCGCTCGATGTTATTTTGCTCCAGGAACGTGAACACGTCCTCCTCGCTCCCGTACTGCGAGACGTAATCCCACGACGCCTTGTCGATCTCCGTGAGCCGCGCCACCACGTTGAACGTGACCGCCTTCGCCCCGCCCACGCTCTGCTCATTGCGCGCCACATTCACCGGATAGTGCGGGAAGGGTTTCGCGCCCGGCGCTGGGAAGTAGAAGAAATACTCGAAGGTCTGCGTCGTGTACGGTTCGAGCCGCAGCGCCCGGCTGTCAGTCGCCTTGCTGCCGAGGACGGGCAGCGCGCCCTGCGGGATTTGCAGCAGCAGCGAGAGCTTCTGCGGCGACGACGTGGGATTCGTCACCACGATATTCGCGCCGTACACGACGCCCGCGAGAAACTCCCCGGTCACGTATTTGTCGAACTTCTCATTGCCCTCCTCGCGATACCGGTCGCCGTGCCGGTAGAAATTCTGCGACACCAGCAACTCCGAGTTTTCCTTCGCCACCGCCGCCGGTTTGATCTCCTTGTGAAAAGCGACGAGCGGCCCCGCAGCGGTGAGCGTGAACTGCCCGCCATCCGTCTTCGTCACATGCTTCGGCGACTCAAACGGCAGATCGAGCACCGCCAGCGCGAGCATCATCTCGGAAAAATTCCGCCCCGCCTCCGCGAGGTGCGACGAGACAAACGGCACCTTCCCATCCCACGCCGCATAGTCGCGCCAGAACGCATTGATCGTGATCAGCTCCGCCGCCTGCTGCGCCAGCGGGAGCTGGTAGTAATTGTTCTCCGCCCATTCCTTCGTCGGCCCCAGCGCGCGGAAAAACGCGCGCACCAACCCGCGCTGCCGCTGCGATTCCTCGCCGGCGATGAGGCCGAAGTAGGCCAGATCGCTCCTCTTCTCGACGCCATCCCGGTCTGCGTCCTTGAGGCCCAGCGCGCGATTCTTATCATCGCCTTCGCCGGATTTTTTCCGCTCGCCCGCCGCCAGACTCTCGTTCTCGGCAAGTTGCTTCATCGCCTCCTGCGGTTCTCGCCCGGCCTTCGCCTTGTTGAGCGCCACGGCACCCGCCGGGGCCATCGGCACGGGATGCGGAGCCGCAGCCGCGAGAGCCGCCGGGGCATCGAGCGCCAAAGGTGTAGCCGCTTCCGCCTTCCCCTTCTCACTCCTGAACGCGCCAGCACCGCCGGCCTCCTCACCCAATTGCATCGAGCGCCCGCGCAGCGCCGTCTCGAAAAGATGATCTTCCCCCTCCGCGTCGGGCGGCAGCAGTTCCCACAGCTCGCGCAGATGCCGCGCCGTCGCCGCGGCCTCGCCGGGCACACGCTGCGCGAGCAGGCAGCGCTCGGCCACGTTCAGCCGCGCAAAGGCCCACGGCTCGAGGTAGCGCTTCAAGTCCGCGCCGAGCAGCCAGTCATCCATGAAGGTCTTGTCCTTCTTGTTGCGCAGATACGGCACGACCACCTTTTGGAAAAACGCCGGGTCTTTTTTCGCGAGGAAAAAGCTCAGCTCGTGGCAGGCAAACTCCGAATACTTCGCCCGCTTCTCCTCGTCCTTGAGCGCCGGCCATTGCAGCACCCATGCGAA
>JANXSB010000280.1 GCA_025352865.1 Chthoniobacter sp.
CGCCGCGAGCGGCAAGCGCAGACTGGCGCGGAGAATCAAAACCTCCCTTGTTCCTTGGCCTTGTTTCACGGCTCGGGACTGGAAGCGGAATCAAAGCGCGGGCTCCCGCAAAATTCCCCCCACCGCAACGCGGCTGTCGCCCGCCGCACTTGCGCAAACATAGTTGACACCCTGTTGACACCCACCAGCGAATCGTACTGAATCCCCATGCGCCAGACTTCGTGCGTTCGCGCACCCAGAACAGCCGCTGGCGCAGCACCTCCTTGCGCCGCCGCGTCACCAGCCCCGGCACATGCGCGCGCGGCACCGCCCCCAGCCGCAGCAGGAACGCCAGCGCCCGCGCGTCCACCTTGTCGGTCTTGATCTGCGCCTCCGCGATGATCCGCGTCTTGTAGGGATGCGCCAGCACGACCTCCCCGGCCAGCCCCGTGGCCTCGATCAGGTCATGCACCTTGCCCCAGCCCCAGCACGCCTCGATGACCACCCGGCACGGCCCGCCCACCGCGCGCAGATACTCCGCCAACCCCTCCCGGTCCTGGGTGGCGATCTTCGCCTCCCGCAGGCGTTCGCCCGCTTCGTTGAGCGCGCTCAGCACGCACTGCTTCTTGTGGATGTCGATTCCGATGTAGTTCATGGTGTGTGGTTGGTTTGTTTCCTCCCTTCTCCCACACCTTCCCCGCTCAGAAAATCTTTCCATGCTCGCCGGCGAAGCCGGCTTTCATGTTATCTGTCCCGAATGGCACTTAGTTAAGGACGAAGATGGATGCGTTCCAGCGCCATTCTACTCTGTTGGATGGCGACTGGCGGGGCTTAACTAAGTGCCATTCCAGTCTGTCCCTTGTTCTATTCCCCGCTCAGAAAATCTTCCCATGCTCGCCGGCGAAGCCGGCTTTCATGTTATCTGTCCCTCGTTCCCGTTCCTATTGCATGATCCGGGTTTAACCTCAATCATGCGTTCTGTTTCATGGCGTCTCCATTCAGACTCATTTTGCGGGTTTTGTTACGAGCGTGACCCTGCCGTGTGCAATGTGCACATCGGCAAATCGGTCAAACTGTTGGATTTGCTTTTCGAAGGCTTTCGCAAGGCCGGCTAATGTGCTGCTACCGCTTACCCCGAGAGTCGGATGCACAGGTAGATTGTCATAAAATAATTCGATGATTTCTGGCGAGAACACTCCATTCACAAACCGTGCGCGGAAAGTGACACTGTTTAGTAGCTGCTGGCCTTTTGCTTCGCCCTGTGTGGTGATAGTCACAGCTCCCGAAGCAAAAGTGACGAACGCACCTTCTTTCTGTTTAAGAATCCGACGAAGATAATAATTCACGTCATACTCATTTAGCGTAATCGCAACTGCGGCCCTTGAATTCATCATTGCGACCCACAACTCTCCGACATCCACATCTGGGAACCGTGCTCCGGCGAGGTCTTCTTCGACCTGTCTCTTCGCGGCCAGAAGCCTCTGTCTCGCGGCCTCTTCAGGAGTGACAACTGGCGGAGTCGGTGTTGGATTTACGTAATTGTTACCTTGAGGAGTGGCGGAACGCTCACTGTTCTGAATGGAGGCTTTTGCTGCTACTCCAAGTCCAAGAAACGATGACACGAACGGTGCGAATGTGACAAAGACTGGCCCTCCAATGATGGACGTAAAGAGCAACAGGATTCCTGTAAGCGTCCCACCCCGCGCGATGACCATTATTGACAGGAT
This sequence comes from Chthoniobacter sp., assembly GCA_025352865.1. GTDB lineage: Bacteria > Verrucomicrobiota > Verrucomicrobiia > Chthoniobacterales > Chthoniobacteraceae > Chthoniobacter. The sequence continues at coordinate 1,707 of JANXSB010000280.1, forward strand.
GAAGGTCACAAAGAACACCGGACCGGCCACCAACCACGATGCGAAGCCGAGGAAAGGAAGGAGTGCAACACCGCAGACAAGGAAAATCAGAATCCACGCTGCCCTAGCCAACCCTTTGTGATTCTTGGCCGGTTGGTGGATTACGATATGGGTGGCTTGGTGTGGAATGGGCACAGGAGAATTGGATGTTGCGGCTGGTGTGCTTGCTCGAACCGGATTGGGTAAATTCGCAGCAGGCTTTCCCACAGAATTTGATAATGGGTATCCACACTGAGGGCATTGCGGAGCCGCTGTAGAAACCTGTTTGGAGCATTCTGGGCAGGAAATGAGAGCCATATAATGGTGGTTAAACATTCGCCAACGCAAAGCAAGCCCGGAAAACTGGCCTGGGGCACGGAACAAGGGGGAATAGGGGTCAGTCAGCAAATATTGACAGCCGCTTTTCATTTTCAACCCACGCACCAACCACGCCAGACCAAGCGTAGTTGCCGCCAGCGCGTTGTTTGCCCTCGGGGATTGGCGAGGCTTTCCTTTTCGGTCGAACCGCACTCGCATTCTGCGCGGTGTCTGCTCTACTGACCGCACATGAGCGTTATCGAAACCATTGTCCGGGGCGTCCAGAGCCTTCCCCTTCGCGAGCAGGTGGAAGTGGCCCGTTACGTCCACCGGCTCAGCGCCAGCGTGCAAAGCGAACGGGCCGCCGTGTTGAGGCGCACTCATGGCGTGCTCGACGAAATGGACGGCAAAGCCTTTGAGTCGGCCATGCACGACGCCCGCCACGCGGAGATGCATGGCTGACCGTGCCGGAGGCATCCTGCTGGACACCAGCGTTGTCATCGCGCATCTGCGCGGGCAGATTGACGTGCTCTCACTAACCGCTCCTGCCGAGCCATTGTTCGTTCCCTTGGTGGCTCTCGGTGAGCTGTACAAAGGAGCCGAGAAGTCGGCGCGTCCGGCACACAACCGGCGCTTGGTGGATGACTTTCTGCAAATGGCCGCGTTGCTTTACCCCGACACTGCCACCGCCGAGAGCTACGCCAAGGCGGCTGTTGCGCTGGAAGCCAGAGGCCAGGTCATTCCTGAAAATGACCTATGGATCGCCGCGGTCGCCCTCGAATGCGACCTGCCGCTGGCCACGCGTGATGCCCACTTCGACCGGGTTGATGGCCTGAACGTGATCCGCTGGTAGCCCGCGCAACTACGTGCCCGCATCGCGGGCGCAAACGCAGCAAACGCGCACTCGCATTTTTCCGCGGCGCGGGCATCTTGCCGGGCTCATGCAGAACCTCTCCTCCAGGCGCGCTTTCACGCTCATCGAGATGATGCTCGCGCTCGCCATCGCCATCGCGGTGGTGGTGCTGGCCATCCCGAACATGCGCGGCGTGTCGCGCGAGCGGCGGCTGCGCGAGACGTTTGAAAAATTCGACGGGCTCGCGCGCAAGGCGCAGCTCAATGCCGTGCGCCAGCAGCGGTCGTGGTCCATCTCGTGGGAGCAGAACCGCATCGTGCTCCAGCCGGACGACCCGAGACCCGAGGAGATCGAGAGCGGCGATGCGCAGGAGGAGGAGCTGCCGATTTCAAAGGAGGAAGGCTTCACGCTCGAGCGTCATGCCGCGCTGCTCGCGCCGAAGGACACGCCCGGCGTGTGGACCTTCTGGCGCAGCGGCACGTGCGAGCCGGTGATCGTGAGCTACAGCGGCCCCGAGGGATCGTGGTCCGCGCAATACGATCCGCTGACCGGCCACGGGGAACTCATTGATCTCGCGATACGATGAAAGCCGTCCGCCATTTTCATGAAAAATCCGCGGCCTTCATGCTGCTGGAGGCGATGCTTGCGGTGGCCATCTTCGCGCTCGCGGTGATCGGGCTGAGCCGCTGCGTGGAGAACTGCATGCGCTCCGAGCGCATCCGCCGCGAGGAGGGCCTCGCGCAGCGCGTGCTCGCAAATTTCCAGACGCAGATCGAGACGGAGGCGCTGCCGCTCGCGGACACGATGACCGAGCAGCTCAAGGGCGCGTGGGCGGGCATGACGCTGAACATCACGCGCGAGCAGATGAAGCTGCAGAATGAAAAGGAGCAGGAGCTTTTCGGCCTCTACAAGGTCCACCTCGACGTGAGCTGGAAGGCCGGCAGGGAGACAGTCCACCGGGAGCTGTCGTTCATCGTCTATCCAAAGCAGCAATGAAAATGCCGCATCCATTTTCCAAGTCGCGCGGCGGCTTCACGCTGCTCGAGGTGATGCTCGCAGTCGCGATCATCGGGTTCACGACGGTCGGGATTTTCCGCTTCGTGCAGTCCACGGTGCGCGCGGTCGCGGTGTCGGTCGAGGACACGGAGGAGCAGCTTCGTGTGGACCGGCTCGTGGCGCTCGTTCAGGAGGAATTTTACAACCTCCCCGCGCGTGGCCAGACGAACATCCAAGGCGAGAGCATCAAGCTGAACGGTGCGGATTTTGATTCGATCGAGTGGCGTTCGCGCGGCGGGCCGGGGCTGATGACGACGGCGGCGACCGGCGAGTACCGCGTGAAGCTGCGCATCCAGCCGATCGAGAAAAATTCAAACCAATACGAGATCGGCTACTGGCGCAGACCTGCGCTGCTGGAGACCGAAGGTGGCCTCGTCGCCGGCGGCAGCGACAAGGACGCGACGTGGGTGCCGCTGTTGCAACGCGTGTCGGCGCTGCGGATCCGGTATTGGGATTCGCGGCTCGGGCAGCTCCTCGATTCGTGGCGCGATCCGACGGTGCGGCCCGCGTTCGTGATCATGAGCATCACGCGCGAGGGCGACGACGTGCCCTACGAGGCTGTGCTGCGCATCCCCATTTCCGCCGTGCAATGATCGCGCCGCTGAAAAAATCCACGCGGGCAGGCGCGGCGCTGCTCATCGCGCTGTGGGCGATCATCGTGCTCACCGGCGCGGTGCTGCTTTGGGCCGGCTACATCCGGCAGACGGTCGCCGTGGCCGGGGAAACTTTGAATGACATCGAGGCGCGCGCGATGGCGCACAGCGGGCTCGCGATTGCGATGCACCCGCTCACGAGCAAGGAGACGGATGCGCTGAAGCTGGAGGAAAACAACGACCCCGGCTTCCGCGTTCACATGGTCAGCGAGGGCGGGAAACTGAATCTCAACTTTCTTTTCGCCGGCGAAGACCAGCGCAAGCTCGACATTTTCCGCCGCTGGCTCGACTCGCGCGCCATTGATTACCAGACGCGCGACCGCATGGTGGACTGCATCCTCGACTGGCTCGACGCGGACAATGTGAAGCGCACAAATGGCCAGGAAGACGGCTCCGGCTACCATCCGCCGAACCGCGGGCAGTTCATCTCCGTCGAGGAACTCGCGGAGGTCGCGGGCACCGAGGCACTCACCTCGCAACCGGGCTGGAAGGACGATCTCACGGTCTATTCGCAAGGGCCGATCGATCTCACCGCGGCGGATGCGAACATCCTCCGCCTGCTCCCCGGCGTCGGCGACCTCGCGATCGACGGCTTCCTGCAATGGCGGCGAGGCGGTGACGGCATTGACGGCACTCAGGACGATCCCGTGATCCAGAAGCTCGAGACCGTGCAGGGATTCCTCGGCCTGAA
>JANXSB010000284.1 GCA_025352865.1 Chthoniobacter sp.
CGGGAGTGAGGCGCGAGGGTGACCCGGCAGCTTGAACCGCGCGCCCATCCCGTGAAAGCTCCGCGCTTTCCCCATGACGCCGCGCCTCACTCCCGAACAACTCCGCTCCTACCGCTGGTTCGGGCCGAACGACCTCCGCAGCTTCGGCCACCGCTCGCGCGCGCGGCAGATGGGCCTCGGGCCGGAGGACTGGCAGGGCAAGCCGGTCATCGCCATCCTCAATACGTGGAGCGAGCTGAACCCGTGTCATCTCCATTTCAAAATCCTCGCCGAGCATGTGAAAAAAGGCGTGCTCCAGGCGGGCGGGATGCCCGTCGAGGTGCCGCTGCTTTCGCTCAGCGAGAGCTACATGAAGCCGACCACGATGCTCTATCGCAACCTCCTCGCGATGGAGACCGAAGAGGTGCTGCGCTGCCACCCCATCGACGGCGCGGTGCTGCTCGGCGCGTGCGACAAAACCACGCCCGCGCTCATCATGGGCGCGACCTCGGCGGACGTGCCGTTCATCTTCGTGCCCGGCGGGCCGATGCTCCGCGGCAACTGGCGCGGGCAGACGCTCGGCAGCGGTTCGGACGCATGGAAATACTGGGACGAAAAGCGCGCGGGCAAACTCAGCGAGGAGGCGTGGAGCGAAATCGAGGACGGCATCGCGCGCTCGCACGGGCACTGCATGACGATGGGCACGGCGAGCACGATGACCGCGATTGCGGAGACGCTCGGGCTGACGCTGCCGGGCGCGTCGTCCATCCCCGCCGTGGACATGGCGCACTGGCGCATGGCCGCGGAGTCCGGCCGGCAGATGGTGGAAAACGCGTGGCTTGATTTGCGGCCCTCGCGCATCCTGACGGCGGAAAGTTTTCACAACGCGATCGTCGCCGACATGGCGATTGGCGGCTCGACGAACGCGATCATCCATCTCGTCGCGATGGCTGCGAGAGCCGGTGTTTCCTTGGTTCTGGAGCAGTTCGATGAAATCTCCCGCCGCACCCCGCGCCTCGCCGACCTGCGTCCGGCGGGACGTTTCCTCATGGAAGATTTCTACTTCGCCGGCGGCCTCCGCGCGCTCCTTGCGCAGCTAACGGAGGGACGCGCTCCTGCGCGTTCGAGCGCGCTCCCGCGCGCGGCCGAACTGCCTCATGAACGCAACCCTGCAAATGGCCGCGCGCAGGAGCGCGCGGCGGACGCGCAGGAGCACGTCCCTCCGGGGTTGTACACCGACGCCCTCACCGTCAATGGCCGCACCCTCGGCGAAAACCTCGCCGGCGCGGAAGTCTTCAACCCCGAAGTCATCCGCCCGCTTTCCAACCCCTGCTCCCCCGAAGGCGGCACCGCCATCCTCCGCGGCAATCTTTGCCCGCGCGGCGCGGTCATTAAGCACGCCGCGATGGAGCCGCGCTTCATGCAGCACACCGGCCCCGCGCTCGTCTTCCGCGATTACGACGACCTCGCCGCGCGCATCGACGACCCCGCGCTCCCCGCCACGCCCGACTCCGTCATCGTCCTGCAAAACGCTGGCCCCATCGGCGCACCCGGCATGCCCGAGTGGGGCATGCTGCCGATCCCGAAGAAGCTCCTCGAAGCCGGCGTGCGCGACATGCTCCGCATCTCCGACGCCCGCATGAGCGGCACTAGCTACGGCGCCTGCGTCCTTCACGTCGCCCCCGAAAGCGCCATCGGCGGCCCCCTCGCCCTCGTCCGCGACGGTGACCTCATCACGCTCGACGTGCCCGCGCGCACGCTCACGCTGGAAGTTTCCGACGAAGACCTCGCCGCCCGCAAAGCCTCATGGACACAGCATCCGCCGCCCACCCGCCGCGGCTACCTCTCGCTTTTTCTAAACGAAGTCACCCAAGCCGACGAGGGCTGCGACTTCCGCTTTCTCCACGCCGCCGCGCCGACGGACGCGCCGGCGATTCATTAGCCACTGCTACGGCCGCACCACCGCTGCGGGCTTGCCAAACCACACCTGAAATTTCCGCGCGCCGGTGGCGTGGTCGGCGTCGGTGGTGGGGTTGAGCTTGCACTCACCCGCGCCGGGTTGCGCGGCGACGAGCGCCTGAATGCGCGCGGCTTCGGCCTTGTCGCGCGGCTCGTGAAAGTAGCGCACCTCGGTCGCGTCCATCTTCTTGCCGGGGTTCTTGGCGAGCGAGGCGTCGAAGCCGGCGCTTTCCAAAATGGGGATGAGCGCCTTGGCGGTGTCGCGCTGGGCGTCGTCGGAGACGAAGAGATAGACGCGCGCTTTCTGCTCGGCGGCGGGCAGGCCCTTGTCGAATTCCTGCTCGATGCGCCCGAGGGTGCGGCCGAGGGTGGTGCGGATTTCGGTGAGTTCGGTTTCCACGGCTTCGCTCGCCATGAGCTTCGAGGCTTTCGCTTTCACGGAGCTGACATCGGTGAGCAGCGGGGCCAGTCCGCCGATGTCGGCGCGGGCTTTGACAAGGCGCAGCAGCATGTCGTCGGCGCGGGCCTTGGCGGCTTTTTCCTGCGCCTGCGCGGCTTTCTCCGCGGCCTCGGCGGCGATGCGTTTGGCGTCGGCGTCGGCGACCTGCTGGTGCGCCTCGTCTTCGCGCTGCTGGGTTGCGGCCTCGCGCGCGGCGATTTCCCGCGCGCGGGTCTGCCACGTCGTCAC
>JANXSB010000586.1 GCA_025352865.1 Chthoniobacter sp.
GCTTTTCCACGAAACCGTGGAGCTGTACACGCACGAGTAACCGCTGTCGCAATTGCCCGCCATGCTCCCCGCCTCGCCGCCGATCTCGATCGAAGGCAGCCGCGTCAGCTCGCCGATCCGCTGCGCCGCGATCTGATCCACCGACGTGCCCGCGCGGATGTCCGCGCCGTCCGTCTTGCGCGGATGCACGCCGGTGAGGAAAGCGGCCATCGCCCGCGCGTGATCGCCGCCGCCGTCGCCGTACGGCCGCGCCTTGTCGGCGGCGAGGCCGGTGAGCACGAGCAGATCGTCCTTCACCGGCGCGAGCGCTTCGAGGATCGGCGGCAGCTCGCCGAGCCGGCCCTCGCCGCGCGGCGTCCAGTTCGGCATGTCCTTGCCATTCGGCACGTAGAGAAAGGCCAGCCGGTTCGGCGCCTTGCGCCCCGGCGCATCCGCCGCGTAAGCCGAGAGCCGGCCCATCGCCTCCAGCCACGGCAGTGCGACGGCGGTGCCGATGCCGCGGAGCAGCGTGCGGCGGGAAAGGAGCGGCGTTTTCATCGCCCCGCTCTTTTCACCAGTCCGGCGCGCGGCGCAAGCAAACACCAGCCCACTCGCCTTGCGGCGCAACGAAAAAAAGGGGCGCGGTCAGCGGTGCTTTCGGCAATCGCCCTCGTCGTGATCCCGTTTGTTTTTGTCCTGACACTCCTTCTTCTTTTCGTCGGCATCTTTCGTGACGACGTCGTTGGACGAATCGTCGGAGGAGGAGGCCGAAGACACCCGGCGAAACACGGATGCGACGGGCTTCAGATCTTGCAGCGCGAAAAGCCTGCGCTGCAACTCCGCCGCCGCACGACCGCGCAGCGGATGGTTGCGCGCCAGCAAGGTCTCATACTCCTTTTCGAGCGCATCCACGGCGGTGAGCGCTTCCTTGCTCATGTGGCTCTGAGTCGCGCGGATGCGCAGGACTTGCATCCGCGCCTGCGATTGTCTCAGGAACTGCTGGCTGTCCGCCAGCGAGAGCCGTCCGGCATTGCCATCCGCCACCACTTCGTTCGTGCGGTGCATGAGTTCCCGGATGTCTGCCTCGGCGTCGGAGTCGTACGGCGAGAGGAAAGCACAGCCTGACAGAAAAGTGCCAGCGACAAGGGCGACTGCTGAAATCTTCATCGGGAAAGAAGAGTTGGGTGAAGGGCACGATGGTTCAACTCACCAACCCGGCTTGTTGGAGCTTTTGCCGAGCGGCTCTGTCATGCCCTTGCGGATGGAGTCACGCATGCCGCGCGTTCCCACGCCGGCGTTCCTCCTCGCCTCAATCATTTCTTCGACGATTTCCGGGACTTCCCGTTGCACGAGATCTTCCAAGTTGTGCCGGACAAAATACCGCGCCGCGTCCCGGAGTGATACGGAGCCGAGAATCTTCCGAGCCTCAGCGTATTCGCGGCACGCCATGTCGATCATTACCACCACCGAGCCCGGATGGATTTTTTTTGGCCAATCATGGGCGACAGGAATGCTCTTGCGGCGGCCGCTGGCGGAGGAGTCGATTGAGATGGATTTCACACCGCCACTGTCATCATTTTGACATCAAAAAAGCAAATGCGTGGAGGTCGGCCATTCGTATCTGCTGTCCATCAGCAGTTCAGAATGGCGGAGTCTACGGGACTCGAACCCGCAACCTCCGCCGTGACAGGGCGGCGCTCTAACCAATTGAGCTAAGACTCCCCTAAAAGGAGGGCGGGAGAGTAGGCGCGAGGGTGGGGAGCGGCAAACGCTTTTTTCGGGGATTTTTTTGCGCCCGGCGCGGGGTTCGGATAGTAACGCGGACGCATGGATTTTTCCTACGACGCGGTGATCATCGGCGGCGCTTTTTCCGGCGCGTCCGCGGCGCTGCTGCTGAAGCGGCGGCGGCCGGCGACGCGCGTGCTCATCATCGAGAAGGCGGCGGAGTTTGACCGCAAGGTGGGCGAATCGACGACGGAAGTGAGCTCGTGCTTTTTGACCAAAGTGCTCGGGATTTCGACGTGGCTGGGGCATCACCAGCTCGCGAAGCAGGGGCTGCGGATGTGGTTCGCGCGGACGCCGGGGGAGAAGTTCGAGGACTGCGTGGAAATGGGGGCGCGCTACAATTCGCGGCTCTCCGGTTTTCAGGTGGATCGCGCGACGCTCGATGAGCATCTGCTTTCGCTCGCCGTCGCGGAGGGCTGCGAGTTGTGGCGTCCGGCGAAGATCGCGTCGCTGGAGCTGGGTGGTGCGGGGCGCAATGTGGTGAGCGTGCGGGTGGGGGAGGAGACGCGCGAGGTGCGGGCAAAATGGGTGGTGGATGCGAGCGGGCGTGCGGCGGTGATCGCGCGGAAGCTGGAGTTGCTGCGGCCGATGACGGAGCTGCCGACCAATGCGCTGTGGGCGCGTTTTACCGGGGTGAAGGATTGGGATGGGCCGGAGCTGCGGGCTAAGTATCCGTGCTGGGCGAAGGCGGCGGTGACGAGCCGCGCGTGGGCGACGAATCATCTCATGGGGCTGGGCTGGTGGACGTGGATCATCCTTCGACAAAATCTTCATCGGTATCATCGACAATGCCGATTAGAAATCGTTGTTGTGTTAGCGTGTTTGTGTGACTGTCGTATGTGACTACTGGATAGCCGACTTTCTTCGTCCACGCGTCCATTAGTGTGGCGACGTCGTCGTGCTGCAACGGCAATAAGTCCCAGTTTGGCTCAATGCGCTTTAGACGAGAATCAGAGTTTCCAGAGTTCGCCTCAACCTTACCGACTCATTCGAAAGCGCTGCCCACAGGTCTTCCGTTTTCGTGTTGCCATACTTGTGATCGCGAAGATAGTTCTACACAAAAATAAACATGAAAACTCATAAATTTTTATAATATTTTTTTAAATTCAAAATTAAAAAATAAATAAATTTTGTCGAAGCATAAAACCTGCAAGGCACGCTTCACGGCCCCTTCGCCTAAGTATGCGGCCAACATACGCAGCACACTGCTGCCCTTGCCGTACGTGATCGAATCGAAAACGGACGCAATCTCGTCCGGATGATAGACAGGCATGCGAATGGCGTGCGAGCTGACTTAGGCGGAGATCGAAAATCGCCAGAATATGAACTTTATTCCCTGTTTCCATTTTTGACCCCGTTGCATCCCTCCCCTTTTGCACATTTCCGATCCCAAAGTGCAAGTGAATCTTCCTGCATTGCTTCAGACATATTCTCAGCCATGGTAAATCTCCTAGTCGTCGTCCTCAGTGATCCTTGTGTCGAGGGCTAGTCGACGCGACCCGACGGAAGTGGTCGCTTGCCGTTCTGGTGAACGGGCAAATCAGGAAAACCTGTGTAGTTGGTACTCGTGCGAGAGCCGACGGGATCTAGCATGCCACCCTGCCGAGATCAACTGCCGGTTT
>JANXSB010000587.1 GCA_025352865.1 Chthoniobacter sp.
ATCGCGGGCGCGGCATTCGCGAGCGCGCGGGAATTGGCCGCGCCCGGCGTGCCGAGCGCGGTGGTCGTGAGCACATTGCCGCTAGCCTCCAGCCAGCTCCCGCGCAGGCGGATGAGAAATTCCGGCGAGCCGCGCAGCCACTTCACCCGCGCCCGCAGCGTGGCTGTCGAGCCCGCGGCCACCGTGCCGGAGAGATTTGCAAAGACGCGGTTCGCGGTATCGCCACGATCCGTCGCCCGCAGGTTCAGCACGCCGCCGGAGATGGTCGAATTTTCCTGCGTGCCCTGAAACGTCCAGCCCGTCGCGCTGCTGAAGCCGCCGTTCACGACGAGATTCCCGCCGCCGTTCGGAATCACCTCCACGTCATCCACCAAACACTCGCCCGCGCCGAGAAGCATGAGCTGCACTTGATTCGCGGGTGCCGCCGCCATCCCGTTGTCCAGCACGCCGGTGATCTCGATGGTCTTCCATCCGCTCTTTGCCGACTCGTCGCTATCCGCCCACGCCGGCGCGAGCCGCGCATCGGCGCGCGTGTCCGTGAGTTCCAGGCTGCTGCCGCCGCCATCGCTCCATTTTCCCCAGCGCCCACCGGTGCCGTATTCCACCGCATCCACCTCCACGCGGATCGTCGTCGGCGACCCGCCCTGTGGCGTGTAGGCGACCGGTTTTTGCAACGCGATGCGGCCCGCGCGGTCGCTCAGTGAGCCCGTGAAAGGCCCGCGCACATTCGCGCTGCTCAGGCCCGGATACGCCGCGATGAGATGCGCCGGATTTTTCGCCACCACGAGCCGCGCACCCGCCGCGAGCGTGGTGCCCGCCGGAATGTCGTAGTCCACCTCCCCGCGCAACCGCCAGCCGCCGACGTTCACCGGCGCGGCACTGCGATTGTGCAGTTCCAGATATTCGTCGTCCCCCAGCGTGGTGATGGGGTGATACATGATCTCGCTGAGCACCACCTCCGCCCGCCGCACGAAAGCGTTCGCCGCACCCGGCGTCGCGCTCGCGAGCTGCGCCCAGCCCGCCGCGCCATTCGGCGAACGCCCGCTGCTCACGCCATTTTCCTGCGCGCCAAAACGCACCGCATCCAGCACGCGCGTGCCATCGGGCGATTTCAGATAAAGCGTGTCGCCCTCCGCGTGCGGCGCAAAGCCGAGCTGCGTTTCGGTGCGCGAAAGAAAGCCGCCCGCCGCGATGCTCGCGCCCGGCGGGAAGGTGAATTTTGCCACGTCTGGATTGTCCGTGAGCACGCAGCCGGAGAGGTCCACCGGTGCGCCGCTCGAATTGTAGAGTTCGATGAAATCCACCCCCGCCGAGTTCGCGAGCACTTCATTGATGACCACACCGAACTGCGGATTTGCCGGCTCCGGTTCCGCCGCGCCCGGCGAGCCGCCGACCAGCGCGCTCGCCGCCCAAGCCCGCGCGTCCTGCATCCCGAAACTCGGTCGCGCGAGCACCAGCGAAGGCCCGCCGCCATCCGCCGCCGCCGCCCACGCATGCTCGCTGTCGTAGTCCACTTCAAACGCGATCCCGCCGCCTTCATTGCGCAGCCGCAGCGCGCCGCTGCCATCTTTCAAACGGCCCGAATACGGCCCGAGCACGCCGCCGATGCCATACGCCGCCTGCACATCGCCCGGCACCGCCGCGATGACCAGTCGGCCGAGCGCGGGGATCGTCGTGCCGCTGGGAAAATCGAAACTCACATCGCCGCTGAGGCTGTAACCGGTGAGATCCTCGGCCCACGGCTGCGAGTTGTAGAGTTCGACAAACTCCACGTCGCGCCCATCGGGCCGCGTCGCGGGGTGATACATGATTTCCGAAAAAACCAACGGCCCGCGCCGCGTCGCCGGCCCGATGGGCTCGGGCTTGTCGAGCGTCAGTTCGATCGGGGGCGGCGCGCCCTGCACGATGTTCGCGTAGAGGCCCGTCGAATCGCTGGAGACATTGCCGGTGTCATCGACGACGAAATCAATCTTGTCGCCCACCGCGAGCGTCACGACTTCGGAAAAGCCAGTCGCATCCGAGCCCGCGCCGCTGGAAAGAATGGAGACGCCATTTTTCAAAACATCCACCGCCACCGTCCCGCCGGCGAGCGACTGAAAATCGCCGCTGATCGTGTGCAGCCCACTCGTCGCCGCCGTGTAACGCAGCACCGCCGCCGCCGCGGGTAGCGCCGAATAGTTGCTGGATGGATTGCCGGGATGCAGGTGGATTTGCTGCGGCCCCGTGATGGCAAAGCCCGTGTTCACCGCCGCCGCCGTCGTATTGACGACCAGTGCCGGCACGATCGCGCCGTTTGGATAATACCAGCCCTGAAGTGCCGGGGCGCCTGCCCAACTGTCGGTGTGGATCAACCCCGTCGTCAGAAACGTCGCCGGGTTGTTGGGCGTCACGTTGTGGCCCAACTGAATCGTCCCGCCGAGCGGTCCCGCGAAACTGATCGCGCCTGCGCCCAGCTCGTTCGTCACGAAGGCATCGTTGATGTTGCTTTGCGCGCCCGCCCCGCAGAGCGGCATCAGCACAGCGATGAGCCAGGATTTCAGGTTCATGTCTTTTCCTCTTCCACGGGATTCGTCAGCGCGCCGATGCCTTCGATTTCGATGGTTACGCTGTCGCCCGCACGCAGCCAACGCGGCGGCTTTTGCGCCATGCCGACGCCGTGCGGCGTGCCCGTCAAAATCACCGTGCCCGGCAGCAGGGTGGTGCTGCCGCTGAGGAATTCGATGAGCGCGGGCACGTCGAAAATCATGTCGCTCGTGTTCCAGTCCTGCATCGTCTCGCCGTTCAGGATCGTGCGAATGCCGAGCGCGTTCGGATTCGGGATTTCATCCGGCGTGACGAGCACCGGGCCGAGCGGCGCGAACGTGTCGAAGAACTTCCCGCGGCACCACTGCCCGCCGCCCATTTTAATCTGCCAGTCCCGCGCACTCACATCGTTTGCGCAGGTGTAGCCGAGCACGTAGTCGAGCGCATTTTCGCGCGACACATTTTTGCAAGCGCGCCCGATCACGACCGCCAGCTCGCATTCGTAATCCACCTCATCGCTCCGCAAATGGCGCGGCAGCAAGATCGGCCCGCCCGGATGTTGCAGCGTGTTGTTCCCCTTCACAAAAAGCACCGGCCGCTCCGGCGGTTTCGCGCCGCTTTCCGCCGCGTGCCGCCGGTAATTCAGCCCGATGCAAAGAATCGACGACGGCACCACCGGCGCGAGCAACTGCGCGACATCGGCCACGGTTTCCGTGACGCGATGCTCGCCGAAAATATCGCCCTCGATGACGCGCGCAGAGCCGTCGGGTTGTTGCGCGGCGTGACGGGTTTCGCCGGATGTGGAGAGGTAGCGGAGGATTTTCATTTAGGAAATATGCGAGCCTTGGGTTTCGACGAAGACCGCGTAAAGCGACTGCCCGGCGGTGATGAAAAGCCGGTTCCGTTTCGCGCCGCCGAAGCACACGTTCGACCCCGGCTCCGGCAGTAAAATCTGCCCGATGCGCGTCCCGTCCGGCGCGAACACATGCACGCCATCGAAGCCCTCGCCCGCCCAGCCCGCGCTCGCCCAGAGATTGCCGTCCACGTCCGTGCGAATCCCGTCGGCGAGGCCCTTCTTCGTGCCCTCCAGCGGCATCGCCGTGAACGTGCGACCGCCTTTCAGCTTCGCCCCATCGACGTCATAAACCTTGATGCCCTTCGGCGCTTCGCCGCCGGTGTCGCTGATGTAGAGTTTCTTGTAGTCTGGCGAAAAGCAGATGCCGTTGGGTTTGAAATTATCGTCCGCGACGACCTGCATTTTCGCCGTCGCCGGGTCGATCCGATAAACCGCCTCCTTGATTTGCAGGTCGCTCTTTTGCCCCTCGTAATTGCCCATGATTCCGTATCCGGGATCGGTGAACCAGATGCCGCCGTCGGGATGCACCACCACATCGTTCGGCGCGTTCAGCGGCTTCCCCTGCCACTCGCTCGCGAGCACGGTCAGCGTGCCATTGTGCTCGTAGCGCACCACGCGCCGCCCGCCGTGCTCGCAGGAAATCTCCCGCCCCTGCCAGTCGAAGGTGTTGCCGTTGCTGTTCCCCGACGGACTGCGAAAAACCGAAACATGTCCGTCTTCCTCCAGCCAGCGCATCTGCCGGTTGTTCGGAATATCGCTCCACAGCAGATACCGCCCGGCGCCATTCCACGCCACGCCTTCCACCCAAAGCCCGCCCGTCCACAGCCGCTGGATCGGCGCGTTCGGCAGCATGTATTTTTCAAAACGCGGATCGAGCGCAATGAGGTCCGGGTCGGGATAGCGCACGGGCTCCGCGCCACTCCAATCGCGCGCGAAAGCGGATGCGGCCGCCGCCGCCGTGGCTGCTGCGGCGGTGAGAAAAGAGCGGCGGTTGAGATGGGTGAGGTTGTGTTCGTTGTTCATGGGTATGGTTTGTGGAGTGGGTTTGTGCGGGTCTAAAAATCGCGGTGGTAGCCGGCCGTCCACCCGCCATCCACGGCGATGATCTGGCCGGTGAGGTAGGTGTTTTCGGGATCGGCGAGGAAGAGCGCGGCGACCGCGATTTCATTCGGCGTGGCGGGCCGGCCCAGCGGCACGTGGTCGAGCATCCGTTGCGCTTGTCCGTGGAATTGCCCGTCCGGCCCGTAGAAAAGCTGGAGCGTTCCTTCGGAGATTGTCGAGCCGGGCGCGATGGCATTCACGAGGATGCCGTCGCGCCCGAGTTCGATGGCCATCGCGCGCGTGAGATTGTTCACACCGGCCTTTGCTGCCGTGAACGCGCACTGGAGCCGCAGCGGCACGAGGCCCGCGATCGACGAGATGTTGATGATGCGCCCGCGTCTCTGCCGCCGCATGATTTTCGCCGCCGCCGCGCTGACTTCGTAAAGCCCGGTGAGATCGACCGCGAGAATGCGATCCCATTCCTTGCGCGGGAATTCGTCGATGGTCACGCGGTGCGCGAAAGTGTTGATGCCCGCGTTGTTCACGAGGATGTCGAGCTGTCCGCACTGCTCGATCACCGCGTTTATCGCGGCGTCGATCTGCACGGAATTCGTGACATCCAGCACCAGCGCGCGCCCGCCACCAGCCTCCGCCGACTGCTCCAGCGCGGTCTTGTCCACGTCGGTGTAAAAAACCGTGGCCCCACTCGCGGCGAAGCGATCCGCGATGGCTTTGCCGATGCCTTTGGCGGCTCCGGTGACGAGTGCGACTTGATTGACGAGATCACATTTCATGATTTTGAAAACGGGGATGGGATGGAAAACGCAGAGACGCAAAGACGCAGAGGTCTGCTGCTCTGGTGGGTTCCGTGCTCTGCGCCTCTGCGCCTCTGCGCCTCTGCGTTAAAATTTTCATGCCGAATCTAGGTTGATGCGTGGGTCGCCGGGGCGTGCTCGCCAAGGAGCGAGACGACGGGATTCTCGATGCAGTTTGTGAGCGTCTGCAAAAAGCGTGCGGCGGGTGCGCCATCCACGATGCGATGGTCGAAGGTCATGCTCAGCGTTAGCTCTTCGCGGCTCGTGAAGCTGCCATTCGCCAGCGCCACGACTTCGCGGCGGATCACGCCGAGGCCGAGGATGGCGGTCTCGGGAAAATTGATGATTGGCGTGAAGGCCTCGACCCCGAACCCGCCGAGATTCGTGATCGTGAAGACGCCGCCTTGCAGGTCGTCCGGCTTCACCCGCCGGGCGCACGTGGCGGCGATGAGTTCGCGCGAACGCGCGGCGATTTCCGCCAGCGAGAGCGCCTGCACGTCGCGGATGACCGGCACCATCAGCCCGTGCTCGGTATCCACCGCGATGCCGATGTGCAGGGCGTCCGGCAGGAGGATGCGCCCGTCGTCCCACCGCGCGGCGAGTAGCGGATGGCGCTGCAAAGCGACGGCGGTGAGCTTGGCAATGATGTCCGTGAAGGACGGCACGATGGCCGAGCCACCCGCCTTGAATTCGTTGCGCAAGCCGACGAGTTGTGTGGCATCCGCGCGGCAGGTGATCGTGACGGGCGCGGTATTTCGCAGGCTGTGAATCATGCGCTCGGCGATGGTGCGGCGCAGCGAGGTGGTGGGAATTTCGCGCCAGCCCGGCAAAGTTTTCGCGGCCCCATTCGCCGCTGCTTGATGCACGTCGCGTTCGCGGATGCGCCCGCCGGTGCCTGTGGCCTTCAGCGTTGCGAGGTCCACGGAGAGCTGCGCGGCAGCACGCCGAGCGCGAGGGCTGGCGGGCGTTTGCGCGCGGGCAGCAGCCACGGCGACGGGTGCGTTTTTCACCGGCGCTTTTTCCACCGCAGGCACCGGCTTGGTCGGCACGAGAACGTCGGAATCAGGAAGCGCCTCGCCATTTTCCACGAGGAAGCCGAGCCGCTGGCCGACCTTCACCTTGTCGCCTGGCTGCGGCGCGTCGGGCGGAATTAGCAGGATGCCCGCGTCGAGCGATTCGACTTCCTGCGCAGCCTTTTCGCTTTCCAAAGTGAACAGCAAATCGCCCGACTGCACGGCCTCGCCGTCCTGCTTCATCCAGCCGAGGAACGTGCCTTCTTCCATGCTCCAGCCGAGCCGCGGGATGGTGATTTCGATAGCCATGATTATTCAGCAATGAGGTTGCGGATCGCCTGCGCGATGTCCTCGACTTGCGGGACGACGGCGCGTTCGAGCGCGGGGCTGTAGGGCGTCGGGGCGAAGGCGCCGTTGAGTCGGCGGATGGGCGCGTCGAGGTCGTCGAAGCCGGTGTCCGCGACGCGCGCGGCGATCTCCGCGCCGAGGCCGCACGGGCCGAAGGTTTCATCCACGATCAGCAGTCGCCCGGTTTTCCCGACGGAGGCGAGGATGGTGTCGAGGTCGAGCGGCGAGACGGTGCGCGGGTCGATGATCTCCACCTCGATGCCTTCCTCCGCGAGTTGCGCGGCGGCAGCGAGCGTGCGCGAGACCATAAGCGCGAGCGCGACAACTGTGATGTGCGCGCCTTCCCGCGCGATCCGCGCCTTTCCGAACTCGATCTCGTATGACTCGGCGGGCACGGCGTCCTTCGTGCCGAGCAGTTCACGGTGTTCGAGAAAGAGCACCGGGTCATCGCCGCGCAGCGCGCGGGTGAAGAGCCCCTTCGCATCGTAAGCCGTCGCGGGCACGACCACGCGCAGGCCGGGGATGTGCGCGTAAAGCGAGTGGTAGCTCGCGGAGTGATGCGTCGCCGCCGAGTGCCCGGTGCCGATGCAGCCGCGCAGCACCACGGGCATCCGCAGCCGCCCGCTGCTCATGTATTGCATCTTCGCGATTTGGTTCACGAGTTCGCCAAAGGCATCGTTGAGGAAATCCATGAACATGAAGTCCACGACGGGCCGCGTGCCCGTCATCGCCGCGCCGCAGGCGAGGCCGGTGAAACCGCGCTCGCAAATCGGCGTGTCGCGCAGCCGGGCCGCGCCGTATTTGGCGAAAAAGCC
>JANXSB010000347.1 GCA_025352865.1 Chthoniobacter sp.
GCTCCCGCGCAATGCCTGCCCGGCCCGCCTCAGCCGCCGCTGCCTGGCCACGGGACGCAAGCGCGCTTTCATCCGCCGCTTCAAGCTTTCCCGCATCAGCTTCCGCGAACTCGCCTCGAACGGGATGATCCCCGGCGTCACGAAATCGAGCTGGTAGCCCCGAGCTTCCGATCCTTTTTCGAGCCGCGGGTTTTCCACCCGCGGCTCGTTTCGTTTTGTGACCATGAGCTTCCCTTTCCTCCTCGCGAATAGCGAAGCGCTCGCCCAGCACTGGGACGAGCCGGGCGTCATCACGTTCAATTTCCTCGGCATCCTGCTGCTCGTTTTCCTCAACGGCTTCTTCGTCGCCGCGGAATTCGCGCTCATCAAAGTCCGCGGCAGCCAGCTCGACCCGCTCATCGAGGACGGCAACAGCCGCGCCGGGCTCGCGCGGAAAATCCTCGCGCACCTCGACTCATACCTCTCCGCCACGCAGTTCGGCGTCACCCTCTCCAGCCTCGCGCTCGGCTGGATCGGCGAGCCGTTTTTCTCGCACTTTCTCCAGCCGCTTTTCTTCCTCGTCGGCATCACCTCGGCGGGCGTCATCTCCGCGCTCTCGGTTGGCATCGGGTTTGTCACCATCACCTTTCTCCACATCATCCTCGGCGAGCTGGGCCCGAAGTATCTTTCCATCCGCGACCCGCTCGGCATGGCCCTGTTTCTCGTCCGCCCGCTCGCGCTTTTCTATACCATCTTCCAGCCCGCCATCTGGCTCCTCAATCAGTCCGCGAATCTCGTCCTGCGCCGCTTCCTGCGCATCCATCCCGTGAGCGAGCACGAGCTGGCGCACAGCGAGGAGGAGCTGCGCGTCATCCTCGGTGAAAGCGAGCGCGCCAAGGAAGTCTCGCCGCTCGGCAAATCCATCCTCATCAACACGCTCGACATGGCCGACCGCGTGGTGCGCGACATCACCACGCCGCGCGGTGAAGTCGTCTTTCTCAACACCGAGGACACGCTCGAGGAAAACCTCCAGCACGCCATCGCTTCGCGCCACACGCGCTTCCCGCTGTGCGACGGGCACCTCGATAACACGATCGGCCTCGTCCACATCAAGGACATGTTCAAGCTCATGCGCGAACCTGAGGCCGACATGCACTCCATCAAGCGCGACATTTTCCCCGTGCCGGAGATGATGCCGCTGGAAAAGCTGCTCACCTTTTTCCTCAGCAAGCACGCGCACCTCGCGCTCGTCGTCGATGAATTCGGCGGCACCGTCGGCATCGTCACGCTCGACAACGTGATCGAGGAACTCGTCGGCGAAATCCAGGACGAATTCGATTCGGAAAAGCCCGAGTTCAAGCGCGTGGATGCCGACGAGTTCACCGTCGAAGGCAGCCTCGGCCTCTACGAACTGCACGACATCGCCGGCCTCGATCTCGAAAGTGCGGATGTGAGCACCGTCGGCGGCTACGTCACGCATCTCATCGGCCATTTGCCAAAGCAGGGTGAGCAAGTGCGCATCGAGGACTACACCGTGACCATCACGCAGACCGATGGACGCCGCGTCGGCCAGGTGCATTTCAAACGCCTCTCGGAAGTGAAGGAAAAGACGGCCGTCGGGAAGCAAAGCAAAGGCTGACCGCCGGGCGGGCGCTTGCGTGCGGGATTTGGCACCGCATACTTGCGGGATGAATGCGCCGACTTTTTCCAGCCTGCCCGCGCTCGCGGGGCTCGCCACGTTTGCCGAAGCACAGAAACCGGGGCTCTCCGTCGAGGAATGCGTGCGGCGGTTGAAGCGGTATCATTATGCGTTCAAGCGGCTGCACGGAATCTTCCTCGCGCGGCTGACGGCGGAGCCGGTCTATGAATTGAAAATGACCTTCTCGCTCCACGCGCACTGGTGCGCTGAGCATGTGGCCGCGCTGCGCCAGCGCGTGGGGGAAATGCGCGAGCCGCCGCTCGGGCTGGACGTGGTGCCGGATGAAATGCTCGCGATTTTTTTCGATGAAATCCTGGCAGCTCCGACGACCGCCGAATTGATCTCCGGCATTTATGAAATGGCCGTGCCCGCGTTGATCGACGCCTTGGAGAAGCATCGCACGGAGACGAATCCGCTGGCGGATGCGCCGTCGGTGCGGGTGGTGAAATTCGCGCTGATGGAGCTGCGGGAGATGGCGGAATATGGCGCGAAGGCGGTGGCGGCGGTGAATGGGGAATACGCTCAACATTCAACGGAATGGCTGGCGCTGCTGGATGATTGCCTCGCGGCGGCGGGAGGGCTCGACGGGACTGATGCAGCGGTCTCGAAACAGATCACGAAACGATATTCGGCCACGCCTTTCATCTACGACAAAGTCCCGCGGCGCGACGCCCGCTTTCCCGATCCGTACAACATGGGCGTGAACGCGGAAGCCTTTCTTTACGATGCTTCCCAGCCGCCGGAGCCGAAGGTGCTGATGATGTTTTACAAGCGCCTCCGCGAGATCGACGTGCCGGAGATGATGGCCTCGATCATGACCGAGACGAAGGGCAGGCCGTGGGGATATTACCGCGACATGACGCGGCAGCTCTGGGACGAGGCGCGGCACGCGATGATGGGCGAAGTCGGCTTCGTCTCGCTCGGCGTGGACTGGACAAAGGTG
>JANXSB010000366.1 GCA_025352865.1 Chthoniobacter sp.
GGTCAGGTCTGACTGCGTCGCCTGGCGGAAGGTTCCGCCATTGAGAATGATCGCGTTGTTCACCGAGCCATTGCCCGCCGCGTTGTACTGCAGCGTCGCCCCATTGCCCACCGACACCGTCCCCGAGCCCAGCGCTCCGTAATTGGTCGCCCGCACCGTGGCACCCGCCTGGATGTCGATGAACCCAGAAATGCTATTCGCCTGCGTGAGCACAAGCGTGCCGGCACCCGTCACCACCGCCCCACCCGTGCCCGCCAGCGTCGAGCTGATCGTCGCCGTCGCCCCACCCGTTACATTTACTGTCGTCGCTCCCGCGAGCGTCAGCGTATTGCCCGTCACCGTCATCCCGTCCACGTTGAAATTCAGCCCGCCCGCCGTGATCCCCGTCCCCAGCGTCACCGTGCCGCCCGTGAGTCCGAAGCGCGCGATGTCGAGATTCGCATTGACCCACGCCTGATCCGTCACCGCCACGCCGTTATGCCAAACCGAACCCGTCAGATCCCACGTCCCCAAGCCGCCGCTGTTGCTCTGATTGCCCGCCGGATCCCAATCCAGCACGGTGGCACGCGCGCTCCCGGCGAGCGCCATGGTGGCGGCAATGGCGAGCGAAGAGGACAATCGCGCGAGGGAAATGCTAAGGGGACGAACGGGGTGGGCGTGACGAGGGAGCATGGGAGTGGATGTGTTTGGGGTGAAAGCCCGCCGGATTTTTTCCGACTGGCGGGTTTCTGACTGACGCGGGCAGTGGCTGCAAGACTGCGCGGTGAAACCTTACCACCCAATTAAAGTTCTCCACTTTACGTGTCAATAGGTGTCTCAAATTTTTCCGGGCCAGCGGGCCTTCTGCGGCCCGTCAGCGCGTGCCGCAGCCGGAGCTTTGGCACGCGGGAAAAACAACAGCAAACGCGGCGGCACAAGCCCACGCTCGACGCGCCTCGGAATCCAGCGGATGCTCCCTTCATCCAAGGAGGCCTTTCCATGAACGCTGCACACTGGCACCTCGCCATGAACCACATCCCGGTCGTCGGCACCGCCTTCGCCGCGGGGCTGCTCGCCTTCGCCTTGTGGAAAAAGCGCTCCGAACTCTTCGGCGTCTGCCTCGGGGCATTCGTCCTCCTCGCCGTCCTCACAGTACCCGTCTATCTGACCGGCGGGCGCGCGGAGGAGCTAATCATGGAGATGCCCGGCGTGGAGGTGGACGAAGCCCTCGTCGCTCCGCACGAAACCGCGGCGAGGATCGCCTTCATCGGCAGCGCCGTGCTCGGCGTGGTCGCGCTCAGCGGACTGATCGCCGGGCGAAAGGTGCCGGTGCCTCCGCGGGCGTTCGTCATCACCGTCTTCCTCCTCTCGCTGATCGAAGCTGGCCTCCTCGTGCGAACCGCAAACCTCGGCGGGAACATCCGGCATCCCGAAATCCGCCCCGCGAGCCCGGCCGCCGCCGCACCGGCCGCGAATAGCCGGAGTCAGTCGCCCAGTTCGACGTTCCAGTAGGCGAGATCGACGAAGTGCCGCCAGCTTTCATGGTGCTGGCCGTCGAAGGTGATGTTGATGAAGGGCCGCCACTTGGGCCGCGCGGGCTTGCGGATGAGCTGCATGTGGACCTGATGCGCGAGGCGGTTGCCTTTGCGCGTATTACACGGGATGCACGAACAGACGATGTTTTCCCACGTCGTCATGCCGCCTTTGTCGCGCGGGATGACGTGGTCGAGATTCAGGTCGCGCTTGTCGAAAACCTTGCCGCAGTACTGGCAGGTATTCTTGTCGCGCTCGAAGATGTTCGCGCGCGTGAATTTCACTTCCTTCTTCGGCAGCCGGTCGAAAATCATCAGCACGATGATGCGCGGAACGCGGATTTTGAAGGCGATGGTATGCACCATTTCCTCCTCCGGCTCGCGGTGGGAAAAGTCGCGCCAGCTCTCGAAGTCGTGCGTACGGAAATTGTTGCCGCCCGCGGCAAAGACGACTTGCGCGTGCCCCTGGCAGATGAGCGTAAAAGCCCGGCGCACTGTGCAGACATTGATGGCCTGCCAGAGACGGTTGAGGACGAGGACTTGGCGATCGAGCATAGGAGGCGGACCCGCAGGGGCTCGGAAAAAAGTTGCGCGGAAGCTAGCGGCGGGTGCGTGGGCTGTCAATCGGCGCGAACCCGCGCGGAAATGTTTCTGGACACGCTTTTCCGCAGTGTCACGGTTTCGGCCTTATGAAAACACGCCTTTTTCTCGCCGCCGTCCTTTTCTCCCTCACGCCCGGTCTGCATGCCGCCGACAAAAAGCCCGCGCCCGCGGAGAAAACGCCAGCGGCAAAAGCGAACGATCTCGCGTCTTACAAGACGGCGGATGATTTGTGGAAGCACATCGAAGAGCTGCGCGAGGAACCGAAGACGCAGCCGAAGTCGCAGGATGAAATGATCGCGATGGTCAAAGAGTGGTTTGGCAAACAGCGCGCGGCGGCGGAGGCTTTTGGCAAGGCGTATCCGGCGGATGCGCGGCGCTACGCGGCGAAGCTGATCGCCATGCAGGCGGCGATGCAGCTCTCGCAGCTCCCCGGCGCGGACGCCACGCAGAAGACCAGTGCCGACGACGTGCTCAAGGAAATCGACACCATCCTCGCCGCCGCCGATGCGCCGGACGACGCGAAGGGCGAGGCCGCTTTCATCAAGACAATGATGACGACCGAGAAGCTCGACGACGCGAAGCCGGAAACCATCGCGGCATTTTTCAAAGCCGCAGACGAATACCTCGCGAAATATGGCCAGCACAAGCTCGCGCCGCAGATGCGCCAGACCCAGCTCCAGATCGCCTCGCAGGCGAAGACTCCCGAGGCCGAGGCGCTGCTGAAAAAATTCGCCGAAGACAAAGACCCGCAGCTCGCCGGCGCGGCGAAGGAGATGCTCGCGCAGCGCGCGAAAATGGCCGACCTCAAGACCAAGCCGCTCGATTTGAAGTTCACCGGCGCGGACGGCGCGGAGGTCGATGTAGCCAAACTGCGCGGCAAAGTCGTGCTCGTGGATTTCTGGGCGAGCTGGTGCGGGCCGTGCATCGCCGAGATGCCAAACGTGGTGGCGACTTACAAAAAGCTGCACGAAAAAGGCTTCGCGATCGTGGGCATCTCGCTCGACCAGGATAAGGACAAGATGGACGCCGCCACGAAAAAGCACGGCATGACCTGGGCGCAGTATTTCGACGGCCAGGGCTGGCAAAACAAAATCAGCAGCGGCTTTGGCATCCAGTCCATCCCCGCCGCGTGGCTGCTCGACAAGAAAGGCATGCTCCGCGAAACCGGCCTCCGCGGCGAGGCGCTCGCCGCCGGAGTCGAGAAACTCCTCGCGGAATAACCTCCCCCGTTTCCACCACCGACCCATGCAACTCCCACGCCTCCTCACTCTCGCCGCGCTCGCCGCGCTCGCCCCACTCCGTGCCGCCGATCCCGCGCCCGCCACGGATTTCTCCGCCCTCAAAACGGCGGATGAATTCTGGCAGCACCTCACCAAGCTCGAACAACCGCCCACCAACAAACCGGCCACGCGCGAGGAAGGTCTGGCCCAGGCGCGCGAGTGGATGTCATCAGTCAAAGCGGCCGCCGAGGCTTTCCTCAAAGCCTACCCCGAGGACGCGCGCCGTTGGGAGGCGAAGCTCGTCGTCCTCCGCACCTCCACTCAGCTCCAGCGTTTCGCCGGGCAGAAGCCGCCGCCCGCCGACGAGCGCCCCGTGCTCGACGCAGTCATCAACTCCGCCGACGCCCCCGCCAAGACCAAGACCGAAGCCGCCTTCATGCGCGTGCTCACCTACATGGGCGAGGTGGACAAAACCAAACCCGAAACCTTCGTCGCCTTTCACCAGGCCGCCGCCGCTTTCCTCGCGAAATACGCCGACAGCCCGCTCACCGAGCAGATGCGCGCCACGCAACTGCGCATCCTCGCCAACGACCCCACCCCCCAGGGCGCCGAGCTCATGGACAAACTCGCCGCCAGCCCCGACGCCAAAACCGCCGAGGCCGCGAAAAAGCTCGTCGCCAAACGCGACAAAATCGCCGAACTCAAAACCCAGCCGCTCGACCTCAAGTTCACCTCCATCCACAGCAAAGACGTGGACCTCGCCCTCCTCCGCGGCAAAGTCGTCCTTGTCGATTTCTGGGCGAGCTGGTGCGGCCCCTGCATGGCCGAGATGCCCAACGTCGTCGGCATCTACCAGCAGCTCCACCCCAAGGGCCTCGAAATCATCGGCATCTCCCTCGACGAGGATAAGGAAAAAATGCAGGACGCCATCAAAAAGAACGGCATGGAGTGGCCGCAGTATTTCGACGGCGGTGGCTGGAAAAACAAAATCAGCACCGGCTTCGGCATCGACTCCATCCCCGCCGCCTGGCTCATCGACAAAAAAGGCAAGCTCCGCGAAACCGACCTCCGCGGCCAGGCCCTCGGCGAGGCCATTGTGAAACTGCTCGGGGAGTAGCCGCCCACCCAACCCTTGCCTCTCTTTATGAACCGTCCATTTAGCTTTTGCTTCGCCGCCGCCGCGTACTTGTTTGCCGCGGTCACCAGCGCCTCTGCCGACTCCTTCTTCGCGGCGGATGGTTACCAGCTCCGCTTGTTCACGAGTCCCACGACCTCGTTGCTCTACGGCACCGTGGGAGCGGGCGGGGATTTCGGCTTTGGAATGGCGGTCGATCCCTCGGGGAATGTTTACGTTTCCGACGATCAAAACGGTCTCGTCCTGAAATATACGGGGCCGAATACTTATACGGTTTTTGCCTCGGGCTTGGCGAAGCCCGAAGGTCTGGCCTTCGACCACAGTGGCAATCTCTTTGTCGTCGAAAATGGGCCGTCTTATGTCGGCCGGTTGCTGAAGTTTTCTGCGCCGAACACCTACACCGTCATGGGCACCGGCTTGGGCAGCCCTTATGGCCTGGCAGTGGACAGTGCCGGGAATGCCTATGTGGCGGAATACGGCGCGGGAAACATCCGGCGTTTCACCGCGCCGAATACCTCGACGATCTATGCCAGTGGCATGTCGCCTTCCAATCTGACGATTGATACCTCGGACAATATCTGGGTCACCGATTACAACGGCTATGCCATCCGGCGATTCACCGCACCCGGAGTCTCGACGGTGTATGGCACGACGATCGGCCTTCCGACCGCCGTCGCCATTGAAAGAGATGGGCAAATCCTCGCGCTCGACTTTCAGGGTTATCTCTACGACTTCACCGCACCAAATACTTCGACCATCGAGAATACGGTTTTCAACGTGCCACGGGCCATCGCGGTCGTGCCCGCGCCCGAGCCGTCGGCGGCTTGGCTGCTCGCTTGTGGTGCTGGCGGTGTGCTCGGTCGCTGGCAGCGCCGACGCTGAGAGTGCCGACGGTAAGGTCGTTCGATCTCATTTTTCCCCCTCGTGCCGAAGCTCCAGCTTCAGCGCGCGCTTGGCAGCGAAGTTGCACTTCGCAGGGCGGGGTGTCTGCTCGCCCACCCTCCAACCCCCACTGTTCCCCTCTGCCTCCTCGGCGGGTGGGAATCGGTGCCCGCTCAGCCCGCAGACACGCCATCCGCGCGAAGTGTAACTTCGCCCACAAGTGCGGTCCCAAGCGGGAACTTGAGACCGGGGAGAAAGACGCATTGTGCCTCCTCCGCACGACCGATGCGCGGCTGGCGTGTCAGCCAAAACCTATTGACGATAAACGTCCCGGCGATTTCCGATTTGCACCACGAGCACGAGCAATGCGGCGTCTTGAATCTGATAGACGATGCGGTAATCCCCGACGCGGACGCGGTAAAGCTCGCTCTCGCCCTGCATTTTCAAGCCGCCCGGCGGACGGGGATTGATTTCGAGAGCACGCAGCGCTTTGACGAGGCGGCGCTTGAGAGTTTCATCGCGCGACCGCTCCAAAAACTTTGCGGGTGCGGGCGTGACTGTGACCCGGTAGCTCAAACCCCCAGCCGCTTTTCCAAATCATCCAGCGAAACCGCCTCGCCCGTCCTTTGGTATTCGGCGAGCGACTGACGCGCGGCGGTCAAATCTTCCGTCAATTCGCGCGCTTCCAACTCCGCCAGATCGTCAATCAGCGAAACCACCCGTGCGGCCCTTTCGGGCGACAGGCTCCGCATTTTTTCGACAGCTTCAGCTACCGCGTTCATGCAGCCACGAATCCCACAAGCCCGCTGGCGCGTCAATCGCGGGGCTCTCAAATAATCCGCCGGGATGAGACCGGAGCCGAAGCCATCATTTGGTTTCTGCCGCCATCCGTGGTAACTCCCGGCGTCCATGCGCCAGATTCGCCCGACCATCGATGAACTCAAAAAGCGCTACTCGTGCGCGCTGGCGCGGCGCAAGATGACCGAGCGCCGCCACGCCGCGCGCGCGAGCGATTACAAGGCCGTCAAGACGCCCGACAACTCCGAGCCGTGGCTGCCGCACCCGCCGCAGAGCCTCGCGGAATGCATGTGGATTTC
>JANXSB010000402.1 GCA_025352865.1 Chthoniobacter sp.
GCTCCCGATATTCCGCGCCCGCAATTTTGCGCAAAGCCAGAGTAGCTCAGTGGTAGAGCAGCGGTTTCGTAAACCGCAGGTCAAGGGTTCAATCCCCTTCTCTGGCTCCCCTCACTTCCCTCTGAAAACCGCATGGATACAAGGTTCCAAGGCGAAAGAGGGCGGGGAGTCATTGCAACGGGTGTTTTCCCATTCGGACACAAAAAGGCTTGTAAAGTGCCAACGGAATGCCAACAGTTGACGCATGAGAAAGCCCTTCCGTCTCCGCGAATACAACGATCCGAGCCGCCCGACGCTGAACTTCATGGTGACTTTCCGCGAAAACGGCAGACGGAAGCGGAAATTCTTCACCACGAAACGCGACGCGGAGAACTTCACCCGCAACCGCACGCTGGCATTTCAAGCCCAAGGGCGAGAGGGCACGGAGTTCCCTTCATGGCTCCGCGTCATGGCCGATGAATGCAACGCGCGGTTGGAGCCGCACGGCAAGACGCTCAACGACGCCACCGATCATTTCATCGCATTCCTAGAGGCATCCGCGAAAAGCGGCACCGTCGCCGAGATTGTCGCCGAGTTGCTGAAAGCGAAGGATGCAGACGGCGCGAGCGCGAGGCACCTGCGCGACCTCCGCGACCGCCTCACGCGCTTCGCGCAGTCCTTTGGCGAACAGAACGCCGCGACCGTTACGACCGCACAGATCGATGACTGGCTTCGCGGGTTGGAGTTGTCGCCGCAGTCCCGCAACAACTACCGCACCGTCATCAACAACCTTTTCAACTTCGCCGTGTCCCGAGGATATGCCGTTGCGAATCCGGTAGAGCGCACAGCAAAAGCGAAGGTAAAGCGGGACGCGCCGGAAATCCTCACATGCACGCAGACCGTCGCCCTGCTGAATGGGTGCGACGCCGACACGCTGCCGTTTGTGGCGATTTCGCTTTTTGCCGGCTTACGGGCCGCCGAAATGGAGCGGCTCGACTGGTCGGAAGTTGATCTCGACGGCGGACATATCGAGGTGAAGGGCGCGAAAGCCAAGACCGGCGCGCGTCGGCTGATTCCGATCTCCGACAACCTCGCCGCTTGGATTCGCCCGCTGGCGCGTCGCAACGGTGCCGTGGCTCCCCTTGCCCTCCGCGACCGTCTCGACGCTGCCAAGGCCCGCGCAGGCTTCAAGACGTGGCCTGCAAATGCAATGCGGCACTCGTTCGCATCCTACCGGCTGGCGCATTGTGCCGACGCCGCCCGCGTATCGCTGGAAATGGGCAACAGTCCGCAAATCGTTTTTGCGCATTACCGCGAGCTTGTGAAGCCAAAGGACGCCGCCCGCTACTGGCAGATCGCACCCGAGGCCGACGCGGCGAAAAAGATCGTCGGAATGCGGTAGCGCCAAGGGGCAGCAAGCAAACCACGCCCGCGAAATTGGCGAGCAACCTGAGCGTGCAAATCAGGTTCGCTTCTCGTGGCCGGAGGATTGCCGCGCTCGTAGAGCGAGAGGTTTCCGCTTCGTCAAAAAGGGAAAGCTCGACTCCAATTTGGCGAGATCGGCTCTCATCGCTTTGGCGTCAGTTGGCAAAATCATCTCAATGGGGCGGTGAGCAAGCTCGGGATCGCGACCCGTTTTCGGTGCGCCGTATTTGACCGCAAGCGAGTTGAGGAATTTTCTGATTTGATACGATGCGAGCGTGAAGTCTCGCTGTGCGCTGGCACGCATGAGCACGGCGCGGAGTTGACCCGCTAGAGCGAGAAACCGAACCGAAAAATTCCATTCCTTTGGGGTGTCTCTCCGCGTTTTAAGTGACTGCGCCCGCTCGTATGTCTCTCGCACGAACGGCTCACCATTCTCTGTCACCGGAGGCACCTTCGGATCGCCCTCAAGCAGCCAAGCGAGCGAAATGCCAGTTTCGTGACACATCCGCCTTGCGAGCTTTTCGCTGAGCTTCAACCGCCCCTTGCTTTCGAGACTGTTGATCGAGTGGATAGAGCATTGGAGAATCCGCGCCATTTCATCGGCCTTAACGCCGATGATGGAGCGAAGGACGGCAACGGTAGTCTGCTTTGTGGATTCGCGCATGGCCGTTTTGTAGTATGCGATACAATATTAAGATACAAGTGTTTTCTTGTTCGTATCTCGGTCTTGTAGTTCGTTCCGCGCATGAACCACTCCAAACTCGTTAGAATCGAAGCACTCGCCGTTGACATCGGCATTCCCGCACGAACGCTCCGAAGCCTCTTCCACGCGGGAAAAATTCCGGGACTCAAACTCGGACACCGGACGCTCATGTTCGATCCCGATAAAGTCCGCGACGCTCTCAACAAATTCGAGGTGAAGGCCGTCTGCTAAGAACCCGGCGCAAATCACACACTCCCTATCAAGCCTCAGTAGGTGTCTCAAATTGGCCGCAACGATGTCGCCCGACACGATGACGATTGACGCGAATTGGCCCGTGAAATGGGGATTCGCACCGCCAGCAAAGCGAATGTTCCGTCTGACAAAGTTCATCAAAATCTTCATGGATGCGCGTTGCACTGTTCTTGAACGGGTGCATTGCGATTCTCTTGCAGGGGTGCTCTTTGGGCACAATGGCCGCCTGATAGTCAGCCAAGGGGAATACGACGCGGCACTCGCAAAACTCAGGGATACACTCGCCGCCGTCGCGACAGTGCCACCATTTTCCGAGTGGAAGCTGTGGCGGTTGGATATTGCGTGCAATTTTGATCTGCGAGCGCGTCCGCTCATTATGGCGCATGAATTTGTGCGCGTTCCCGGTATCCGAAAAGCCCCAACGCTTTTCGATGACGGGCACGGACTTTCGTATTGTGGAAGCGGTTCCCGCTTTGTGGTAAAGTTCTATGACAAAGCGCGGAAGATGCGCGTCCGTGATTCTTCTGTGCTCCGTTCCGAGGTTTCGCTTTGTGGAAAGCATCTGCGGCGTCACCTGCCGGGCTGCGAATGGCTGAAGTTGAATGCGCTCTACCGCGTATTTCGTGAAATCATGGTGGGCATTCCGCCGATCCCAAAACCGAAGCCCGCAAAAAAATGGCCAGAGGCGCTAGCAGTGTTCTCGCGCGAAGTGCGGATTCAATTTCTCGCGTGCTTGGAGCCTTACACATCAAAACGCACTTTTCGCCGAAACCGGGCGAGAGTGGAGGCAGCCGCTCGCTCATCCACGCTGGAAACCTTTTCATGGGCTAGCCTTCTGCCGCCCGATGTCCCGCCGCCAGCCGTTCACGTCTATCCGAAAAACCGCAACCCATCGCAAAATAAGTGATCGCCAACCTCACACCCCGTCCGCGTCGCGCTCGCGGGCGTCCCTCAAAATACTCGCCCAAGACCGTGAAAGCGATCTGTGCCGCCATCGCGGATGGATTGCCGAACAAGTTCGCAGCGGCGGTTGGTGGCATCTCGCCGGATACGTTCTGCGAGTGGCAGAACCGTTTTGCCGAATTTTCCGAAGCCGTGGAGAGAGCCACGGCGCGCGGCATTCTGGCACGCCTGCGCATCATCAAAGCAGCGGCACAGAAAGGCGACGTGAAAGCTGCTCAATGGTGGTTGGAGCATGTGTGCCCGGAGCACTTCGCCCGCAATCGGATTGAGCTTTCGCACGACGTTTCCGGGCGGCTGCAACACGAGATCGTTGTCTCGCCGCAATCGTTGGACGCCATCGCAGAGAGCCGCAAACGCTATGAACTCGCACGCGCCAACGGCTGACAGCCTCTCCACTCCCGTAGGCTTCGCGCGGGGTGTTCTCGGCTTGCCGCTTTACGACTGGCAAGAGTTCATCCTTTGGGACGCCGACAAGCCCGGCTCCGTCGCCGTGAAGGCGGGGAACGGCACGGGCAAAACAACGAACGTGGCGGCACCGCTGGCCTTGTGGCACGCGGCGGTCTTCCCTCACTCCCTCACGATTATCACGGCGGGCGTGTATCGGCAGGTGAAGGAACAGCTTTTCCCCGCGATCCGCCGTCATGCACCAAAGTTTGCGGGTTGGACGTTCAACGAGACGGAAATCGAAACGCCGCACGGCTCGCGCATCATCGGATTTTCAACGGATGAGCCGGGTAAATTCGAGGGATGGCACGCGGAAAACTTGCTCGTCATTGTGGACGAGGCCAAGAGCGTTCCCGATGCCATTTTCGAGGCGATAGAGCGGTGCCAGCCAACGCGCTTCCTCGTGATGAGTTCGCCGGGCGGATGCCAGGGCTTCTTTTACAACGCATTCAAGGCGCGGAGAAAATTCTTCCGGCATCACACGATCACGGCGCTGCAATGCCCGCACATCTCGCCGGATTGGATCGCAGAGCAGATCGAAAAATACGGCGAGCAACACCCGCTTGTGCGCAGCATGGTCTTTGCGGAGTTCATGGAAGACGGCGGGGACGGCGCGGCGATCAATTTGACGCTGTTGGAGCGATGCACGGCGAGTCCACCGGAGTTCGCACCCGGCAAAGTGCGGGCGTTTTGCGACTTCGCAGCGGGGGGCGATGAAAACGTGCTGGCAATCGCGAACGGAAACCGGGTGAAGATTGCCGCCGCTTGGCGCGACAAGGACACGATGAGCGCAGTAGGGCGCTTCATTCAGTTGTTCCGTGAGCACGATCTTTCCGCAGAAAACATCTCAGCCGATGGCGGCGGGCTTGGCATTCCGATTTGTGATCGCCTCAAAGAGCTTGGCTGGAATGTCCGGCGCGTGAACAACGGAGCGCCCGCGAGGGAGCCTGAGATTTACGGAAATCGTGCGGCGGAAATTTGGGTGCAAGGTGCGAGGAAGATTGAGCGCCGCGAAATCATCCTTCCGAATGACCCGGAACTTTTCACGCAGCTCACGACACGGCGGATCGGTGCGAACAGCCGCGGCCAAATCGTGCTCGAATCAAAGGAGCAAATGCGCGCACGCGGCCTGCGAAGCCCCGACAGAGCCGACGCCGTTCTTGGATGCCTCTACAAACCAAAGGAGGCGCTG
>JANXSB010000440.1 GCA_025352865.1 Chthoniobacter sp.
CGGTATTCCTGCGCGATCTTCCCGGCCTCTTCCTCGCCCTGCCGCACGAGCGATTCCAGATACTGCCGGCGATAGCTGATGACCAGCCGCAGCCGGTCGCGCCGCTGGAAATGCTCGCGCAGCCGGGCAAACAGCCGCGCCTTCATCGCCTCCACCTTCGCCTTTTCGATCGTGAAGCCCGCTTCCAGTTCCGCCAGCCGCGCCCGCGCCGCGTCCACCAGCGCCCGCAGCCGCTGCAACTCCGGGTTCACGTAAAGCACCAGGCCCGTGCCCGCGACGGCCACGGCAGCCGGGTCCCGCGCGCACTCCCAAGCAACGAACCGCGAGGGTTCCGCCGCTGCCTCCAGGCTCCGCAAATACCAGCGTCCCATCCTCGCGTTGCGCGCGTTGGCGGATTGCGCCAAACCGTCCAGCCAGCGGCGCAACCCGGCGTCGGTGCGCGCCTCCGCGATGGACCTGCCCTTGTGCTGCCCGAAGGCGATGCGCGACGGATACCATTCCTCGCTGGCGTATGCCGCAAGCTGCTCCCACGTCTCCAGCCCGCGCTGCTCCGCGATCGGGCGGAGCACCGTCGCAAAAAGATCGGCCACCGTGCCGACATCGCCCAGCGCGGTGTGCGCGCCGCGTTCCGGCAGGCGGTAATACTGGCGAAGCGTTTGCAGCTTGCAGTTCCCGGCGGGCACGGGATCAAGGAGCCGCTGCGCTAGCCGCAACGCGCAAAATCCGTCTGTTCCGATGGCGCTGATACCGAGCCTTCTCCATTCCGGCTTCAAGACTTTCTCCAAGTCGTAGTCGCAATTGTAGGCCACCAGAGGCGATCCGCCGACATAGTTTTCAAACTCCCGATACACGTCGATTGCAGGCTCGCCATCGCGCTCCAGAATCTCACGCGTGTATCCATGCACTCGCGATGCTTCAGGTGGAATGTCCGCATTTTGATTCAGCAGTTTTCGGAATGGATTGCCGCATGGTTCCCATCCCCGCATCCGCTGAGCCGCCAATTCAACAACATAAACCGGTGCGGCAAACCCGGTCGTTTCAGTATCGAGGAGAATCCAATCGGGGGCTTGCATCACATTATCAGTGGGCCGCCACCGGGAATTTACGTTCTAGTTCACGGTACAGCGCGCAAGCTGAAGCAAATTCGGACGGTGACATTCGAGCAGCCAATGCCGCGGTTTCTCGTTCGGCTATCTCCGGTCGAACCGAATGGTCCGCTGCCAATCGGAAAAATCGGTACGCGTCGATATCGGATTGAGGAGTCCACTCACCTCTCGTGAAAGCATCGACCACGGCGTAAAGACCATCATAGCATCCGAACTCCGCGGCGCGAAGCGTCCATGCGAAAGCTTCGGTTTGATTACTTAGCTCTTTATAGATCGAAGAAATAGCATGGCAAACTCCGATAGGGTTTCCCTTTTTGGAGAGCAAATTGACTGCTTTTTTAAGCCATGCCAGCGCCTGCTCAAGATCCCGGTTTATGATGGCCCCCTTGAAATATTGGACTCCAAGTACAAGAGCGGCACGATGATGGTCTTGGTCTGCGGATTTTCGCAGCCAAGCTGCGGCGTGATTGTGGTCTTGCGCGACTCCTCGACCCGCGGTGTAACAACCATAAAGCATGAACTGCCCTTCGCTGTGTCCCTCAGTTGCGGCCCGATGAAATAGGGCAAACGCTTGAAGGTTTTCGTTCGACATCTTTTCGCCTTTATCCTCGTAGAGGCGCTTGCCTTCTTGGACGATGGTATCGAGTTCGGCGGCAGATTTTCTCGCTAGTGTGAGCGTGTCCGCAAGCATCACTGAAAGAACCTTACTGGCGCGTGATGTGATCGTCTTGATTTCAAAAGACGGTCTTAGCACCAAGGCGTAATGGTTTTCCTCGTTCATCGGGGCGTTCCGAATAGCAGTGTTCATACCGTGCTCCGGCTTGCAGAAATCGAGGTCTTGTCTTCCGGGAGCCTTCGGTCAGCTTTGCAAAGACTGAGACGGCTCATCCATGCGGAACATCTTTTTGAGTTTGCAGAAAGTCGAACCATCCTCGGAGTGAGGAGATAGCCAAAAATGCTTGGGAGCTTTGGCGTGGGAGTGATGATCAATCCACCAATACAGATCGATTTCCGATCTGATTTGCGCGACTCGATCTCGAAGAAATGCTGAAGTTGTGGCATACTGGCCACCGTTTTCGAGTTTCAAGAACCCTTGCAGGAGTTCCAGCAGTCTATCGGCACCGGCGAGATCAAAAGTGTTCACCACCGCAAGGATATTCAGGTGCTTACGATCCGGATTGACGCACTTGAACTTCTCCACTGCCTGTCCAATTCGACGAACGAGCCGATTGATCGCTGATTTACCATCGTTGAACTGCGCGGCCACACCCGAGCCAGAGGCAGCCTCCTGTAGGTAACGCTCAAAAGGATCAGCATCGGTTAGCTCTTTTACCTCGCAGTAAAACTCCAAGGCACTTCCTTGGAACACCTTGAAATCTGGTGTCTTATGACCAGAAACACGCATTTCAGGCTTTGGAAACCGCTCCGGTCGAAGTCCCAAACCAAACAGGTGATCGGAAATGAGCTGTTCACTACTATTTGAAGGCATTGTGACTTCTAATGTTTTATCCCACACAGTGCAAGGCGCATGCCTGAGACGTGGTTTCCCTTGTCTCGGGTGTGATTGGACCGCTCGGAGTAACGCCCGAAATTGTTCTGGGGTGAGGCCGGCGTCTTTGTCACCCTCGTTGCGAAGTTGAGGACTTGGCAACGCCGTATTTGTGCGGGGAAGCTGAGCTTCGTGGTGATGGGCGGGACTGCCTGGAGCCAGCGCGGCGGCGCGTGAACCCGACTACGTTCAAGGCTGTCCAGAGAGTTCTGGAATGAGGTCGGCGGCAGGGTGCGCGATGCCTTCATCCAGCGTGCCCAGGTGCCAGCCGCGCGCGGTGGCGAGGTCGGCGAGGTAGATGTCCGTGGTCTTGCGCGGGGAGGAGATGGCCGGGCTGTCCAGCGCGTGACGATCACACGGGATGAAGGCGGGCGCTTCGTCGCGGAGGAACTCGGCGAGCACGGTGCGGGCGTCTTCCATCGTGGAGCCGAGCGCGCAGGCGACCCGCAGGAAGGCCAGTTCGGTGATCGGACAGACGGCGAGCGCCCGCCCCGGCCACCAGGCGTTCACGCGGGCATGGTGCTCGTGGCTCTGCACGAGGTGGGCGACGAGGGCGGAAACGTCGAGCAGCCAGGTCACGGAAACTCGTCCAGGATCGCCTCGACCTCCGCCTGACG
>JANXSB010000468.1 GCA_025352865.1 Chthoniobacter sp.
AATCATCCACAACCCCGAGGTCAACGAACAGATCGCCGCGCTCGGCATCAGGAACCTCATCCCACCGCACCAGCAGGCCGACGTGGAAGACCTCACCGCCGAGGATGTCGTCATCGTCCCCGCGTTTGGCACCGACGTGAAAACACTCGCGCGCATCAAGGAACTCGGGTGCCAGATCGTCGATACGACGTGCGGTGACGTGATGAGCGTGTGGAAACGCGTGCGCCAAAATGCGAGCGACGACGTGACCTCGATCATCCACGGCAAGGCCACGCACGAGGAAACCAAGGCCACGGCTTCGCGCGCGGTCGTCGCGGGACGCGGCCACTACCTCATCGTCCTCACGCTCGCGGACACGGATTACGTCTGCGACTACATCCGCCGCGGCGGCGACAAGGCGGCGTTTCTGGAAAAATTTCGCGGCGCGTATAGCGAAGGTTTCGATCCCGACCAGCACCTCCGCCGCATCGGCGTGGCGAACCAAACCACGATGATGCGCGGCGAAACCGAGGAGGTGCAGCGCCGCGTGGAGGCTGCCATGCGCGACCGCGACGGCGCGGAAAAAGCGCGCGAGAGCTTTCGCTTTTTCGACACCATCTGCGGGGCCACCCAGGAGCGGCAGGACGCTCTACGCGACATGCTCGCCGCGCCCATGGATCTGCTCATCGTCGTCGGCGGCTACAACAGCTCGAACACCTCGCACCTCGCCGAGATGGGCGAGGCGAAGCTGCCCACTTATTTCATCCGCAACGCCACGCGGCTCGAATCCCGCGAGCGCATCACCCATTTCGACCAGCACGCCAAAAGCGAAGTGACCACCGAGGGCTGGCTCCGCGAGCGCCCGCTGACCGTCGGCATCACCGCCGGCGCGAGCTGCCCGAACAATCTCATC
Organism: Chthoniobacter sp.; assembly: GCA_025352865.1. Taxonomy (GTDB): domain Bacteria; phylum Verrucomicrobiota; class Verrucomicrobiia; order Chthoniobacterales; family Chthoniobacteraceae; genus Chthoniobacter. The sequence continues at coordinate 893 of JANXSB010000468.1, forward strand.
GAGGAAACCATCCTCCGCCTCTACGCGCTCCACGGCATCGCCGCGGAGCGGCTGCTGGGTGTGTAGAGAGCGTTTTCACCGCGGGACGAAATCGAAGTCGGCGATGACGGCGCGGTGGTCGGAACGGAGTGAGTGGCCGTGCTCGCAATGCACCGCGCGCAGGCCGCGGCCCGTCCAGATTTGATCGAGGCTGAGCACGGGCAGCGGCATCGGCCAGGTCTCGGCGAGACCGTCGCCGGCGGACTCGAAGGCTTGTTTCATTTCCGCGCGCAGCGGGGCCAGGAGTGCGGATTCGCGCGGCGTATTGAAGTCGCCAAGGACGATGAGATTTTCGCCGAAATGCGGCGCGGCGAGCGCGGCGAGATTGGTGAACGCACGGGCGCGGGCGCGGAACTGACTGGCGTTGATATCGACCTGCAAAATGGTCAGCGGCTGGCCGCGCACTTCGGCGTGGATCAAGGCGTAGTAGGAACCGTCGGTGAGCACGTGGTCTTCGCGAGCGATGATGTGGCCGTGGATGAGGAAGCTCATTTCGCCGATGAACTCAGCGGCCTCATACTCCGGCAGTTCCGCCTGCCACTGGGCCAGCGTGGAGCGGCGGCGGCTGTGGCCTTCGGCGAGCGTGATGACATCGGCATCCTGCGCGTGCAGCCAGCGGGCGATGGCGGGCAGGCCGCGCGCGGGCCGCGAGACATTCCAATGCACCACGCGCAAAGCGCCGCGCGTCGTCGGTCGCGGGTGGCGCTGCCAGCTCGATTGCAGCCACGCCGCGAGCGCCGCGACGGCGAAAAGCGCGAGCGCCGCCGCGGGTAGTTGCCGCTTTTTCCAGCGCCAGAAAAGCGCCGCCACCGCCGCGCCCGCCGCCATCACCGGCCAGGGCGCAGCGTAGAAAAGGACCGACGGTCCGAAGAAGCTGTCGCGCACGGTGAGGCGCACGAGCAGCGCGAGCGCGAGGAGCACCGTCGCGCCGAGGGCTGCGGCGGAGAGCAGCCGGTGCCACGTCGCGCGGATCACCGCGCGGGCTTTTCGCGGTAGCCGATCATGGTGAATTCCGGGCTCGCGAGATAAATTTCCTGCACGTCGCCGAGCCGCATGAGGATCCACGGCGAGAGCGAGTTTTCGCCGTTTTTCGTATAGACGATGTCGTCGGCGATGAAGACGCACGAGTGGATGGTTTCGCCCGCGGCGTTGTTGAAAAAGAGAATGTCGCCGAAGCGGTAGGGCGGCTGGACGGTGGCGTAGTTTTGGAGCACGCGTTGCGAGGCGAGCCGGGTGTCGAGGTAGTAGTCCTGCGGGCTGCGGGAGAAAAAATTCAGCGACGTCCAGTGGCAGTCCGGCATGCGCCCGCGCGTGGCGAGGTCGGGCGTGGGGTAGGTGTAAAGGCGGCGGCGGGCGAGCGCCGGGAGCAGATGCGTGATGTCGAGCGTCGTGCCGCAATCGCGCTCGGCGAGGGACTCGAGCAGCGGGAGGATGTCGCTGTCGGCGTGGCCTCCGGTCCAGTAGGCGGCGATCGCCTTGGGGTCGCTGTTGGCGGGGATTCTGATATTCGCCACGAGCGTGCGGGTGCGGGTGGCGGTTTTGAAAATGTGCTGCACTTCGGCTTCGGTGTGGGCGTGGGTGAGGAGGGTGCGGAGGTCGCTGAAGGCGAGCGCCCGTCCGCGCCGGTAGGTCATCTTGCGAACGAGCGCCTGCATTTCCGCGGACAGCTCGGAGTCGTGCAGCCATTCATCAAGACCGCCGAGGATGAAGATCGGGTCGTGGTGAAACTCGTTGAGCGGCGTCTTCGCCAGCTCGGGATAGATGACGCCGCGCATCTCCGGCGTCATCGCCTCGAGGTCGGGGACGAGCGGATATAGCGTGAGCACGCCGTCCTGCGAAGTCCACCGCTTCGCGTCGAGGAGACGCTGCTGCATGGTGTCTGGCAGGCCGGCGCGGCGGAAAAGCGCGAGCAGTGAAGCGCCGTCCGCGCCGGCAAATGACCAATGCGGAACGGAGTTCGGCTTCGGCACACCGGCGAGGAGAAAATCCGGCGCTTCGAGATAGATCGGGCTCGATTCGAGCTGGCCCCACGGGCCCGGCTTCGCGGCGTTCATCGCCGTTTCGGCGGGCTTTGGCGCGGGTGCGGCATGGATGGTTTCCCGGATGCAGAAAACGACGGCAAGGGCCGTCAGTAGAGCGATCGGGAGCTGTCGGTGGTTCATCATTTTTTGCGCGCGGGACGTTTCCAGCGATTCACTGAATGGCAAATGAAGATTGTGCCACAATCGACGGAACGCGGCCCGCAGCGATAGTGAATCGCGGCTCGGAGGCAGCGTGGTCGCTTTGAAAAATGGGCGCGGCAAAAAGCGCAGGCGTAAAGGAGCGGCGCGCTTCCAGCCGCCGTGTGTCGCCCGCCGCGAAGCGCCGGCTTTTTC
>JANXSB010000604.1 GCA_025352865.1 Chthoniobacter sp.
CGACCACGCGCTCGCGTCGCGGCTGTCCTATTTCCTGTGGAACTCCATGCCTGATGCCGCGCTGCTCGACCTCGCCGCCCAGCGCACGCTCGCGCAGCCCGCGACGCTCCAAGCGCAAGTCGAGCGGATGCTCGCCGACCCGCGCGCGGAGCGGTTTGTGGAGCACTTCACCGACGAGTGGCTGGAGTTGAAGAAGATCGATTTCACCACGCCCGACCCGGCGCTTTATCCCGAGTTCGACCCGTGGCTGCACGACTCCATGCTCGACGAATCGCGCGCGACCTTCCGCCGTTTGCTCACGCAAAATCGCGGCGTCCGCGAACTCATTTCGTCGGACACCATCCTCATCAACCAACGCCTCGCCGAACTGTATGGCATCCAGGGCGTGAACGGCGCGGAGTTGCGCGAGGTGAAAGTCCCCGCCGGTTCGCCCCGCGGCGGATTCCTCACGCAAGCCTCCGTGCTGAAAGTCACCGCCAACGGCACCGCCACCTCGCCCGTGCTGCGCGGCGTGTGGGTCATGGAGCGCATCCTCGGCATCCCGCGCCTGCCCCCGCCGCCAAACATTCCCGCCGTCGAGCCCGACGCGACCGGAGCCGTGACCATCCGCCAGATGATCGAGAAACATCGCGCCGACGCCGCGTGCGCCACGTGCCACGCAAAGATGGATCCGCCCGGCATGGCGCTGGAGAGCTTCGATGTCATCGGCGGGCTCCGCGACCGCTACCGCCTCGCGGGAGGCGCCAAAAAGGAAGAGCCCAGCGTGGAGATTTACGGCACCGCAGCCTGGCAAAACCGCGCCCGAATCCGCCTCGGCTCCGAAGTGGACGCCAGCGGCGAACTCGCCGACGGCCAAAAATTCGCCGACCTAGACGGCTACCGCGCCATGCTGCTAAAAAACGAAGACGCCCTCGCCCGCAACGTCGCCCGCCAGCTCCTCATCTACGCCACCGGAGCGGGCATCCGCTTTTCCGACCGCACCGCCATCGAGGCCATCATCGCCAAAACCAAATCCAGCAAACACGGCATCCGCTCCCTCGTGCAGGAAGTCGTCTCGAGTGAACTTTTCCAAACCAAATAGCCCGCTCCACGCGCACAACTGCTCATGCACTCACTTGGCCAATTCCCCATCGCTCTCACACTTGCCCTCGCCAGCATCCTCGCCGCGCCGCGCCCGATTTTAGCCGCTGGCGATCTGACGATGCCCGATTTTACCAAGGGCGATGCGATTCCTGAGAAGGCGAAGCATGACTGGAACCTTGGGCCGACGGGGCTGCGCGGGTGGATGTTTTGCGACAAGATGGTGACCACCGATGCGCGCCAGATTGCGGTGACGAAAGTGGAGAAGAGTTCGCCTGCGGATGGCGTCATCGCCGTCGGAGATGTGCTGCTTGGCGTGGGTGGGAAGCCGTTTTCCTACGACCCGCGCACGGAGTTGGGCCGCGCAATCACGGCGGCGGAGTCGGCGGCGGGCGGTGGAAAATTAACGCTCACGCGCTGGCGGGCGGGCACGGCGGAGGAGGCCGTGGTGAAGCTCCCGGTGCTCGGCAGTTACAGCGCCACCGCGCCTTTTGAGTGCGCGAAATCGCGGCGCGTTTTGGAGCTGGGGTGCAAGGCGCTGGCAGAAAAAATGGCGCAGCCCTCGAAGCATGAGGACGCGATTGTGCGTTCGCTGAATGCGCTGGCTTTGCTGGCGAGCGGCGATGCGAATTATCTCCCGCTCGTGAAGCGCGAGGCGGAGTGGGCGGCGGCTTTCACGGACGATGGGTATAAGACGTGGCACTATGGCTACGTCATCATGCTGCTCGCCGAATACGTCATCGCGACGGGCGACCAGTCGGTGATGCCGGGCTTGCAGCGGCTCGCGCTGGAGGCGGCGCGGGGGCAGAGCGCGGTGGGCTCGTGGGGGCATAAGTTCGCGATTCCCGACGGGCGGCTCAGTGGCTACGGGATGATGAATTCGCCGGGCGTGCCGCTGACGATTTCGCTCGTGCTGGCGCGGCAGGCGGGCGTGAAGGACGCGGCGGTGGACTTGGCGATTGAGCGCAGTGCGCGGTTGCTGCGGTTCTATATTGGCAAGGGCGCGATTCCTTACGGCGACCATCATCCGTGGATTGAGAACCACGACGACAACGGCAAATGCGGGATGGCTGCCGTGCTTTTCAATCTGCTCGGCGAGGCGAAGGGCGCGGAGTTTTTCTCGCGCATGAGCGTCGCGTCGCACGGGCCGGAGCGCGACACGGGGCACACGGGGAATTATTTCAACATGCTGTGGGCGATGCCCGGCGTGGCGTTGGCGGGGCCGAATGCGGCGGGGGCTTGGATGCAGGAATTTGGCGGATGGTATTTCGACCTCGCGCGGCAGTGGGACGGGACGTTCATCCATCAAGGCCCGCCGGAGCCGGAGCATGACAGTTACAATGGCTGGGACTGCACGGGCAGCGCACTGCTCGCCTACGCGATGCCGCTCAAAAAGATTTACCTCACCGGCAAACGGCCTGGCATCGTCCCGCAGCTCAATGCCGCCGCAGCGCAGTCGCTCATCGCCGACGGGCGCGGCTGGAACAACAAAGACCGCAAGAGCGCCTACGACGCACTGACCGACGAACAGCTCATTGAGCGTCTCGGCAGTTGGTCGCCCGTCGTGCGCGAGCGGGCCGCGATGGCACTGGGCCGCCGCAAGGAAGCGCCCGTTCCGGCACTCGTGAAGCTGCTCGAATCCCCGCGCCTCGAAGCCCGCTACGGCGCGTGTCAGGCGATTGCCCAGCTTCGCAAACGCGGTGCGCCCGCCGTGGAGCCGCTGAGGAAATTGCTGGCCGAGCGCGACCTCTGGCTCCGCATCAAAGCAGCCGACGCGCTGGCAGCCATCGGCGCTCCGGCGATGCAGGCCGTGCCGCAGTTGCTCGAACTTCTCGCGCAGGTGGACGCCGCGAACGACCCGCGCGGGATGCAGCAGCGGTATCTCACTTTCGCGCTTTTCGGTGACGACGGAATGCTCAGCCGCTCGCTCGAAGGCGTGGACCGCGCGGCGCTCTACAAGGCCGTGCGCGCCGGGCTGAAAAACCAGGACGGGCGCGCCCGCGGCAGCATCGGCTCCGTGTATCGCAATCTCTCCATCGAGGACATCAAGCCGCTGCTCCCCGCAATTTTCCAAGCGGTCGCCGAGCCAGCTCCGAGCGGCGAGATGTTCGCCGATTCCATCCGCGTCGAAGGTCTGCGCTTGCTGGCCAAGCACAACATCAAGGAAGGCATCGCCGCCTGCGTGAAATACACCCGCGACCAAAACCCTTGGGCCAGCCAGGAGCGCACGCCGGAGTTGATGAAAATCCTGCTCACCTACGGCGCGCACGCCAAAGCCGTCATCCCGGAGCTGACGAAGCTCGCGGATTATTTTGCGAACGACGAAAAGGATTTTCCAAAAGAGCTGATGGCTAGGAAAGCCAAGTCCGTTCGCGAAACCATCGCCGCCATCGAAGCCTCCACAAGCCGCCCGGAACTCAACCCCCTCAAATGAATCTCCATTTTCAAAACAGCACCATGAAACACCTCGCCACATTCCTCATCACCGCACTTTTCGCCGCTGCCAGCGCGGACGCGAAGCCGTTGAAAGTCTTCATCCTCGCCGGGCAGTCGAACATGGAAGGGCACGCGAGAGTTGAGACCTTCGACTACATCGGCGATGCCCCGGCGACGGCGACGCTTTTGAAAATGATGCGCGGCGCGGATGGCAAGCCGACGGTGTGCGACCATACGTGGATTTCGTATTTCACCGGCAGCGGGGAGAACAACGGCGAGGGCTTCGGCAAGCTGACTGCGGGCTACGGTTCGCGGTCGAAGCCGGATGAGGACGGCGGGAAAATCGGGCCGGAGTTCACCTTCGGCCTCACGATGGACGCGGCGCTCGCGGAGCCGGTGCTCATCATCAAGACGGCGTGGGGCGGGAAGAGTCTGCACACGGATTTTCGCCCGCCGAGCGCGGGGCCGTATGTGCTCAATGACTACCAAAAAAAGCTCTACTACGGCCCGCCGGGCCACGGTATTCCCAAGGATATGGACCAGTGGCTCGCGGAGAAAAAGAAGGACACGGGCCACTACTATCGGCTGATGATTGAGCATGTAAAAAAAGTGCTCGCCGACCCGAAGCGCGTGGTGCCCGGCTACGACGCGGCGCAGGGCTACGAGCTGGCCGGTTTTGTCTGGCTGCAAGGGTGGAACGACCTCGTGGATGGCCACACCTATCCGCAGGCTCGCCAGCCCGGCGGCTACGCGGCCTACAGCGAGGTGCTCGCGCATTTCATCCGCGACGTGCGGCGGGATGTCGGAGCGCCGGCGATGCCGTTCGTCATCGGCGTGCTGGGCGTGGACGGCGCGACGGCGGGCGCGGAGACGCTGGAGTTTCGCAAAGCGCTGGCGGCACCGGCGGCGCTGGCGGAGTTCAAAGGCAACGTCATCGCCGTGCAGACCGCGCCGTTCTGGTCGGAGGAACTCGGAGCCATTGACAAGAAGCGCGAGAAGGTCAGCCAGATGCGCCACTTCCTCGACTCGAAACACAAGGACTACGCCAACGCTGACGGCCAAATGACCGAGGAGCAGAAGCGCGAGCATGTGAAGAAATTCGAGGCGGAACTCATCTCACCCGCCGAAGTCGCGCTGTGGAAGCGTGGCGCGTCGAATGCCGGCTACCACTATCTTGGCTGCGCCAAGACTTTCGCGCTCATGGGTCGCGCGTTCGCGGAGGCCACGCTCGGCATGATGAAGGAGCAAAAACGCTGATACACTTCCGAGGAAAACCACACTCATCACACTCGCCGAGTGAACTTTTCCCAAACCAAGTAACTAACACCATGACCCACATCGCCTCATCTCCACTCTCACGCCGCACTTTCCTCCGCGCTGCCGGAGCCACACTTGCCCTGCCATTTCTCGACGCCATGCGCCCCGTCTTCGGCCAGACCGCCGTCGCCGCCCCGCGCCGCATGATTTCCATCTGCACGAACCTCGGCGTGCTCGATCGCCACTTCTACCCCGCGACCGCAGGCCGCGACTACGCGCTCACGCCGTATCTCGAAACGCTCAAAGATTTCCGCGATCAATTCACTGTCTTCAGCGGCACCTCCCTGCCGGAAGTCACCGGTGGTCATAGCGCGGAGGCGACCTTCCTCACCGGCGCTCCGCATCCCGGCACCGCGTCCTTTCGCAACACCATCTCGCTCGACCAATTTGCCGCCGAGCGCATCGGGCATCAGACGCGCGTTTCTGCATTGCCGCTCGTCGTTTCCAAAGGCGGAAACCAATCGCTCTCGTTTACGGGAAGCGGCGTGATGCTGCCCGCCGAGCGGAGTGCGGCAGAGGTTTTCAAAGCGCTCTTCATCGCGGGAGATGCCGCCTCCGTGGAGAAACAAGTGGAGAATCTCCGCACCGGACGCAGCATCCTCGACGCCGTCGCCACCCGCGCCGCGACTCTCCAAAAGCAGCTCGGCACCGCCGACCGCGAGCGGATGGACCAATACTTCACCTCCGTCCGCGAAGTCGAACGCCGCCTGCTCATCGCGGAAGAATGGGAGCGCAAACCCAAGCCAAAAGTAGAGGTGCCCGTGCCTCAGGATCCCGAATACCTGCCGGAAAAACTCGGCGCGATGTATGACCTCGCGCACCTCGCCTTCACCACCGACAGCACGCGCCTCATCACCCTGCTCGTGAAGCTCGATGGCTTCAGCGAACACATCCCCGGCGTGAACACCGACGCCCACAATCTCTCC
>JANXSB010000501.1 GCA_025352865.1 Chthoniobacter sp.
CGCGGCTTCCTCGGCGTGGCGCTCCAGCCGCTGAGCGAGGATTTGGCGAAGCAGTTCAAAATGGACGGCACCAATGGCGCGCTCGTCGCCGAGGTCACGGGCAAGAGCCCGGCGGAAAAAGCGGGCCTCCAGTCGGGCGATGTGGTGGTGGAAGTCGGCGGAAAAAAAGTCGAAGGCCCGACGGAATTGCAGATGACCATCGCCAGCATGGCCCCCGGCACGAAGGCTGAGCTGAAGGTCATCCGCGACGGCAAGGACAAGAACTTCACCGTCGAACTCGCCGAGCGTCCCGCGATGAAAGGGCTCGCCGCCGCCGAGCCCGCCAAAGCTCCCGACCCCGATGTGCTCGACGGCGTGACCGTGGCCGACATCGACGCCGACGCGCTGAAAAAATTCGACCTGCCCGCGGGCACGAAAGGCGTGGTCATCGCCGAGATCGACCCGGAATCGCCGAGCGCCGAGGCCGGGCTGAAAGTCGGCGACGTCATCCTCGAAGCGAACCGCGAACCGGTCACCTCGTCGAAGCAGGCCGTCGATCTGAGCGAGAAACTGAAGAAGGAAAAAAAGGTTCTGCTTCGCGTCTCGACCAAAGGCGCGAGCCGCTACGTGGTCGTCGAGCGGAAAGAATGACGCGCGCGCGGCTCCGCTTGAGACTTGGCGCGCGGCGCGCTACACGGTTCAGCGTGAGCAAATTCACCGCCCGCTTTTTCCTCCTCGCGTTCGCCTTCGCACTGGCCTCGTGCGCGACGAAGGATCGCGAGCATCTCGTCCGCATCAGCGTTCCCGACCAGAAGATGCTCGTCTTTAAGAAAGGCGTGGAGATCGCGCGCTACGATGTCTCCACGTCGAAGTTCGGCGTCGGCGGACACGCGGGCAGCTTCACCACGCCGCTCGGCGAGATGGAGGTGGCGAAAAAAATCGGCGCGGGCGCGCGCAGCGGGATGAAGTTTCATGGTCGCCGCGCGACGGGCGAAATCGTCGCGCCCAACTCGCAGAACCGCGACCCGATTGTCTCGCGGATCCTGTGGCTGCGCGGCCTGGAGCCGCAGAACCGCGACGCCTTTTCGCGCTGCATCTACATCCACGGCACCGCCGAGGAATGGCGCGTGGGCACGCCCGCGAGCTACGGCTGCATCCGCATGCGCTCGCACGATGTCATCGAGCTTTTCAATATCCTCGGCGTCGGCGCGCGGGTGGAGGTGAGCACGTCGCCGTTTCCGAAGCAGATCGTCCAAAGCCCCACGGCCACGCCCGCGCCGGCTGCCGCCGCGGGCACTGCGCCGGTGAAGCCCGGCTAGCATGAAAACGGCGTGGCTGCTCGCGCTCGCGCTGCCCGCATTCGCGGGCGCGGCTCCGGCTCGGCTCGGCTACATGGAACTGACACCCGGCGCGGTGACGAAGTTCGACGCACCGCTTTCGCCCGCGCTGCAAACGCTCGCGCTGACCGGCGGCAACCCGCGCGTGCCCGCCGCGAAATGCGCGCTCATGGTGCCCGCCGGTTTCGATCCGGCAAAGCCGTGGCCGATCCTTGTCGCGAACGCGGTGCAGGGATCGTCCGCCGTCGATGGCGTGCTCGCATTTGGCAAACCGGCGGCGGAAGCCGGCTGGATCACGCTCGCCGCCGATGGCCCCGTGCCCGCGAAGCTGGAGACGACGCAATGGTGCGCGGCGATGACCGAGGCGGCGTTCGATCATTTGGAAAAGGCGTGGCCCGGCGCGCGACGCTGGCCGGTGGCGAGCGGCGGATTTTCCGGCGGGGCAAAACGCTCGGCCTATGTCGGCGCGATGCTCATGGAAAACGGCCACCGCGTGATCGGCCTGTGGATGGGCGGCTGCAATGAAGACCGCGCCACCGACGCGCTCCACTGGCACAAACCCGGCCCCGCGTTTTTCGCCGTACCCATTTGGCTGAGCAGCGGCCTCAGCGATCCCATCGCCACGCCCGAGCAGCAGCGCGCGGTGCGCGATTCCATGCTCGCGGGAGGTTTCAAAAACGTGCGGTTGGAAACCTACGCCGGCACGCACGCGCTGGAGCCGGCGCAACTCGCTGCGGGCTTGAGGTGGTTCGCCGCGCCCGACAAAAAGTAACTCCGCCCATGCCTCACATCCTCGCGCTCGACCAAGGCACCACGAGCTGCCGCGCGATTGTCTTCGACGAAAGCGGCGCGATTCGCGCGGTCGCGCAAAAGGAGTTCCGCCAGATTTTTCCGCAGCCCGGCTGGGTCGAGCACGACGCGCAGGAAATCTGGGCGACGCAATCCGGCGTGGCCGCCGAGGTGCTCGTCCGCGCGGGGCTGGCGGCGCGGGACATCGCGGCGGTCGGCATCACCAATCAGCGCGAGACGACGGTGGTCTGGGATCGCGCGACCGGTGAGCCCATCGCGAACGCCATCGTCTGGCAGGACCGCCGCACCGCCGCGCATTGCGATCAGCTCAAGGCCGGCGGGCACACGGCGCTCGTCGCCGAGCGCACGGGCCTCATCGTGGACGCGTACTTTTCCGCGACGAAACTGCGCTGGCTGCTCGATCACATTCCGGGAGCGCGCGCCCGCGCCGAAGCGGGTGAACTCGCCTTTGGCACGATCGACTCGTGGCTCGCGTGGAAGCTGACGGGCGGCGCGCGGCACGTCACCGACACCACGAACGCCTCGCGCACCATGCTTTTCAACATCCACACCGGCGCGTGGGACGATGAACTGCTCGCCCTTTTCGACATCCCGCGCGCGATGCTTCCCGAGGTCGTCGGGTCGAGCGGCAGCGTTGGCGAATGCACGTGCGTCGTGCCCGGCGTGCCGCTCGCGGGACTCGCGGGCGACCAGCACGCCGCGCTTTTCGGGCAGGCCTGCACGCAGCCCGGCATGGTGAAAAACACGTACGGCACCGGCTGCTTCCTGCTGATGAATACAGGCTCCGCGCCGGTTCCCTCGCGCCACCGCCTGCTCACCACGCTCGCGTGGCAGCTCGGCGGGCGCACGACGTACGCGCTCGAAGGCAGCGTCTTCATCGGCGGCGCGGTCGTGCAGTGGCTGCGCGACGGGCTCGGCATCATTCGTTCGGCGAGCGAAATCGAAGCGCTCGCCGCGAGCGTGCCGGACGCGGGCGGCGTCACATTTGTGCCGGCTTTCGCCGGGCTCGGTGCGCCGCATTGGGATGCCCACGCGCGCGGGACGATCGGCGGACTGACCCGCGGCTCGACCGCCGCGCACATCGCCCGCGCCGCGCTCGAGAGCATCGCCTTTCAAACCGCCGACGTGCTCGCCGCCATGCGCGCGGATTCGCAAATCCCCGTGCGCGAACTGCGCGCCGACGGCGGCGCAGCGAAGAGCGATCTGCTGCTGCAATTTCAGGCCGACCTCATCGGCGTGCCCGTCGTGCGCCCGGCGATCACGGAAACGACGGCGCTCGGCGCGGCCTTTTTCGCCGGACTCGCCGCCGGTGTCTGGCGCGATGAAAGCGACCTCGCCGGGCAGTGGCGCGCGGAGCGGATTTTCAACCCCACAATGGACTCCTCCGAACGGGAAGCGCGCCTCGCCGCATGGCGGGAAGCTGTTGCGCGCGTGAGGATTTTATGAAGTAGCCAAATCAAAAATCAGCGCGTAACGTCCGCGCGTTCTTACAGCCTGCCCCATGAAAAAATTCTCCCAACTCCTCTCGCTTTTCGTCCTCGCCGTCATGCTGGCTTCCGTTTCCGGCTGCGTGCAAAACCAGCCCCGGCACTACGTCCGCAGCAATCGCCTCGTGCCGCGCAGCCCGTACATCGGCTCGCCGGAGTGGATCACCTGGGTCGATCACAAAGTCGATACGCGCTACTCCAATGGCATCCGGCCGGATGCTGGTTCGCAGGAATGGTATGCCATCGTCGATCACGTCGTCTTTGCCGACTACAGCAACGACTACTACCGGAACATCTATCGCGATCAGTACCGCAAGGAATATCAGCGGGATATGCGCACACGTGACGGACGCTACGCGGATCACGATTACCGCGGCGACCGCAAAACCTACCGGCTCGGCTCGATCGAATGGAAGCGCGCCGTCGATGCCGAAATCCTCAGCGGTCGCGTGCCCCCGCCGCCGCCACGCTCCGATCCCTGGGACGCGCCGCTCGCGCCCACGCACTGAGCGTTCACCGCGCCCCGGTGCTGATGGTGCGGAAAAGCCACGCGCGGGCGTAGATTCAGTCGCGATCCGCGCTGTGGATCATCTGTTCGAGGAAAGGATTTGCGTCTTCGAGCGTGATTTGGGTCCAGTTCGCATAGGTCTTCGCCTTGAGGTCGGCAAGTGTCGCTGCCTCCTCCTTCGCCACGGCGAGGAGCGTGGAGTAGGCGGCGGCTTCCTCGTTGAAGGCCGCGACTTCCTCGTCGCTTTTCAGCGCTGGGCGTTGCGCCTGCATGGTCGCGTACCACGGGGCCATGCGCTCGTTGAGGCGCTGGATTTTTTTCTCCGCGAGATGCACGCGCGCATCGTGGGCCTGGCTGATCTCGAGAAACATGCCGTTTTTCTGATCGCCGCTGAGCTTCGAGAAAAGCGCGACGCAGGGATCGACCTTCGGGTGTTTCTTGTCCCAGAGCGCCTTGCCGGTCATCGGCAGGAGCAGCGCGAGGCCGATGAGCGAGGTGAGCGCGCCCGATTTTCCCAGCTCCCAGTAACGCGCGAGAAACATGACGTCCGCGAGCGGCACGAAGCGGATGCTCCAGCACCACCAGATGCTGATTTCGCGCGCGTGCGCGCTGATGATCCAGCGGCCAATGGCGAAGAGCAGCAGACCGACGAGGCCGATGAGTGCGAGGAGTCCGTTCATAGGTAGCGGGGTTTTTCCTCCTCCTCCTGCGCGGCAAGCGACAGGCCTTCGCCGAGCTGCCAGTAAAACATGTAGGCGATCATCCCGAGGACGAAGACCTGCGCGAGCAGGCAGAAGACGGCGATGGTGAAGCCGAGCTGGTGCGCAGCGCAGACGAAGATGACGCCGGTGAGAACCGAAAGCCCGGCGATGAGGATGGCGGCGAGATTCACCTGGTCGGTGGCGGCGTCGCGCAGCGGGCGGAGCAGGTGGAAAAAGAAAAGCGCGAGCAGGATAAAGATCATCCCGGCGAGGCAGGCGAGGCCACCTTTTTCTTTCGCGGTCTCGACGGGCAGGCTGAGGATCAAGTCGTAGAGCCCGTGGACGAGCATGACGGCGGGCAGCGTGACGAGAAAGACCCAGCCTTTTTTGAGCGGCTGCGTGAGCGCGTCGCAGAAGGCGAGGCCGATGATGCCGGTCATCGCGGTGTGCATGAAATTGGCGGTGAGGAAACGCCCGAACGCGGCGGCCGGACCGGCGCTGGCGAAGTAGATAAGATTCTCCGCGGCGGCGAAACCGAGGCCGACGCAACCGGCGGTGATGATGGTTTCGAGGCGGTTTTTTCGCGCGAGCAGCAGCGGGACGAACGGGAGGAAGAAGACGAGCTTCACCAGCTCCTCGCGCAGGCCCACGCCGGCTATGAAAAACGCGGCGTCGCCAAAAATGTTGCCGGTCTGTTTCAGCCCCCACATTTCGTCCTGCCAGAAAACCGCGCAGAGCGTGGCCCAAGTGCTCGCCATGCCAGCGGCTACGGCGAGCAGTGGCACCGCGGTGCGAAAACAGACGAGCCCCTGCGGCTGCCCGAGCTGAAGCACGATGACGAGCCACACCAGCGCGGCGAGCGCCGCAAGCGCGAGCGGCAGCGGCGCCATGTAGCCGCGCCAGATGGCGGTGACAGGCCGCGCGAGATCGCCCCAGCGATGCCCGGCGATGGCGACTTGCAGCGCGAGCTTCGGCGTCTGCTCGGCTTTGAATGCGGGATCGGCGAGCGCGCGCTCGATGGCGGCGTAGTCGTGGCGCTCGTGGAAAAGCGCGATGAGTTTCGCCCGCGCCGCGCTCGCGGCGGGCGTGAAGCGCAGCTCGCGCTCGTAGTACTGGCGGGCCTTGTCGGTCGCCTTCGCAGCGGCGTGGAGGTCGGCCACGAGTTCGTTCGCGTGTGGCAGCGGCTTCACCTGGTGCGCGAGCCAGAGCAAGTCCGCGCCGGGTTCGCCGTCGTAGGTGAGCAGGCTGTCGGCGTAGGCGAGAGCGACCGATTTTTCATCCGCGGATAGCTGCGAGCGGGCGATGCGCTCGCCGGGGTTGCCGAATTGCGCTGAGGCAAAAATGCGCCCGTGATTTTCCGTCTCCTGATGCTGGAAACCGCCGAGCAGTTCGAGCACTCGCGCCATGTCGGGTTGCGGCTTGTCGAGTTCGTCGATAAACGCCTGGTCGGGGCGCGCTTTTGTGAAATCGCTGGATGCCTGCTGCCACCAGCCGATGCCAGCGGCGATGGTCAGAATCAGCGCAGCGAGCCCCGCGAGCACATACGGGCTGCGGCTCCAGAAATAGAGCTTGATGGCGAGGCCGTCGATGGGCGCGGTGCGGTCGATTTCGGGCAGGGTGGTCGCATTTTCCATGGTGTCGGTGAGCTGTGACCAAGCAGCCCCTTTGCCACCGCCGCCATG
>JANXSB010000535.1 GCA_025352865.1 Chthoniobacter sp.
GGATTTTCACGCGCACCGAACTCGTGGCCGCGCTGCGACTCTCCGGCCCGGAGGCTCCGGTGCTCGGCGTGATGCGCGAAGATTTCCCGACGGTCGATCCGCGGATGCCGTTTGATGACGCCTTCCGTCTCATGCAGCAGCACGCGAGCACGGTGCTGCCGGTGACGGACGGCGAGGGGAAACTCGTCGGCCTTTTCACGATGGAAAACATCGGCGAGATGCTGATGGTGCGCAATGCGATCGCGGAGTCGCAGCGCCGGCCGCGGTGATTCAGCCGCGCGTGGGCAGGAGCAGACGGTGGCAGGCCTCGGCGGCGTTCTCGTGATTCGCGACGGAAGTGAGGCGCTCCTTGCGGAATCCGGTCTTCGCGAGCAGGGCACTCAGGACAGAACTGTCCGTGACCACACCAGCAGCCCGCGCGAGATGCGAAGCAACGAGCTTGCGCGGGCCTCCCGAGGCGAGCCGTTTTTATGATTCATCGCGGACCGCGAGCGCCACAAAGCGGAACTGGAATTCGCGAGAGAGCCGCGAGACCGCGCATGCATCCGGCAGCAGAGAGGCGCAGAGCACGGCGTCAAAATGCCAGTCGCGCCGCAGCCGATCGAGTGGCTTGCGCAGCGCGCCCGCGGTGCGGCGGACATCCCAGCCCGCACCGAGGATCCGCAGCGCGGGCGCGGCGACGAACTGCGGATGGAATGCGACATCCGCGGCGCGCGGGTGCCAGCCCTGGCCGCGCGAGAAGGCGCCGACGGGGCGGGGGACGACGGCGCGGATGTCCCAGCGATCGGCGAGCGCTTGAAGCAGCGCGATATTTTCGATCCCGCGCCACGGCTCATTTCCATCCGGGAAAATGTGCGAGATAAACAGGAGGCGCATGGCTCAGGATTCGTCGGGCGGCGGCGGGAGCAGCAGCGTGAAGAGCATCGCAGGAATGAAGAGGAAGCCGTCGTAGAGCAGCGTCTGGCGGAAGTTGCCGCCCTGCGTGATCTGCGCCGCGAAGATGGTCCCGGCGGCAGCGGCGATGCGTCCGATATTGTAGCAAAACCCCGCGCCGGTCGTGCGCAGCAAGATCGGGAAAAGCGGCGGCAGATACATGGTGAACAAGCCGAACACGCCGCCGAAAAATCCGCCGAACGGCAGCCAGAACCAGGCGAGCGCGCCGAAATCGCGCGGGATGACAAAGGCGGCGAAAATGCTCGCCGTGAGACCCACGAACAGGAGGGCGATGGCGCGGCGGTTGCCGATGCGTTTCGCGAGCCACCCCGCGCCGAAGTTGCCGAGGACCGAGGCGAAGTTGAACGCGAAGAACGCCGCCGACACGAGCCGCGTAATTTCGGTCGCGGGGGTGTGCGCATCGCCGAGGACTTTGCGCAGATGCTGCGTCTGCCAAAACAGGAACAACCACCACGCCGAGAGACCCAGCGCACAGACGAGGGTCGTGCGCAAGGTGGTGGACAGGACCGAACCCTGAAACAGCGCGATCGCGCCGGGTTTTTTTTCCACGGTGGCGCCGGCCTGCTTCCAAGTCTCGGGCTCGGGGACATGCTTGCGGATCCAGAACACGAGGAGCGCGGGCAGCACGCCGATGAGAAACACCCAGCGTTCGGAGCCGGCGGGCATATAAGTGATGAGGAGGCCGACGAAGATCGCGCCGCCGAGCACGCCGATGTTGACGCCGGTCTGGAGCACGGCGGCCATCCATGGGCGCCAGGCCTTGGGCCAAGTTTCCGAGAGAAGCGAAGCGCCGACGGCCCACTCGCCACCGATGCCGAGCGCGGCGACGAAACGAAAAATCATGAGCTGCCACCACGTTTCCGCGAAACTGCAGAGGCCGGTGCAGAGGGCGTAAGTGAGGATGGTGAGCGTGAGGGAGCGGCTGCGGCCGAGGAGATCGCCGAGCCGGCCGAAGAACGCGCCACCGAGCGCCCAACCGATGAGAAACGCGGCCTGGATGTAGGCTTTCTTTTCGTTCACCTCGGGATTTGCCGCGTCGGTCGTGTGCAGCAACTGCATCACGAGCGGACCGGCGACGAGCGTGTAGAGGTGGAGTTCGAGGCCGTCGAACATCCAGCCGAGCCACGCGGCGATGCCGGATTTCCACTGGTGGGGCGAGAGTTCGCGGAGGTGGGTGGCCTCGCGCGCGGGCGCAGGGGAGGGCGGTGGCATGGGGCGCGCCGAGTGCGACACCGCGCGCGCGCGCGCTCAAGCG
>JANXSB010000540.1 GCA_025352865.1 Chthoniobacter sp.
CGACGGGCGGCCCTTCCGCGGGTGGCAGAGCCAGGCGGGCGGTGATGCGGTGCAGGATCGCGTGGAGCAGGCATTCATGCGGGTTGGCGGGCAGCGCATCGTGGTGCATGGGTCGGGGCGGACGGATGCCGGGGTGCATGCGCTCGGGCAGGTGGCGCATGCGGATGTGCCACGCGGTTTTCTCCCACCGGTGAAATGGCACGCCGCGCTGAATGCCAACCTGCCGCCCGAAATCCGCGTGCTGCGCTGCACGCGCACGGCGGCGGATTTCCACGCGCGCTTCCAGGCGCGCGGGAAGACCTACCTCTACCGCATCCACGCCGCGCCGATTTTTCCGCCGCTGGAAATCGGGCGCGCGTGGCATGTGCCCGGCCCGCTCGATATCGACGTGCTCCGCGCGTGTGCGCGAAGGCTCACGGGCACGCACGACTTCGCCGGCTTCGCCGCGAACCGCGGCCACGCGCCGACGAGCACCGTCCGCACGCTCCGCGAAATCCATCTCACCGCGCGTGGCCCATTGCTCACGCTCCGCTTCACCGGCGACGGCTTCCTTTACAAGATGGTGCGCCTCCTCACCGGCACGCTCATTCGCTGCGCGCAGGGGCGGATGGAGCCGTCATTTCTCGACACGCTGCTCGCGGGCGGAGGACATCCGAAGACGCATTTCCAAGCCCCGGCCGAAGGGCTCTATCTCTCGCGCGTCCTTTACTGAGGCGGCGCGGGAGCCGTCGGCGCGGTCGCGGTGGCATCGGGCGCGGCTGCGGCCTTCGGCGTCACGAGCACGCCGAATTTCTGATACTGCACATTCAGGTTCGCCAGTTCGGCGACGTACTTCACCACCTCGGTGAAGGGCGCGTTGTTCATGCTCAGTGTGATGGTCTGCGTCTTGATCGCCTCGTCCGGCAGCTTGAGGACAAAGTTCACCGCGACCTTGCCGTCGGAGATCTTGTTCGCCGTCGTTTTGAGGTAGTCGAAGACGGAGCCAATCGTCGCGTCCTTGAGCTGCACCTTCGGCACGATGAGCCCGGCGAGCTGCTTTTCCTGATCCACGCCTTTCGGCACGCCTTTCTCCAGCACCTTGATTTTCTGGAGATAGTTGATCGCCGAGATATTGCGCGGGTCGAGTTGATAGACCATTTCAAACGCGCCCTTGGCCGTGGCGTAATCGCCCTTGTTAAAGGCGGCCTGGCCATCGGTCAGGAATTGCGTGACCTCCGGCGTGGGCGTCGCGGGAGCGGCGTTGAGACGGGCGGAGGCGAGGAGGAGCAGGGCGAGGACTGGGAGGATTTTCATGGGGAAAAGGTGCATGCACTTGGGGAAAATGCCAGCGCGGAGAATGGGCGGGCGTGTCCTCTCTTCCGGTCATCCTGAGCGGAGCGGAGGCTTTGCGGAGCGCAGTCGAAGGACCTCTGATTTTTTCTTCGGGGCGCAGGCGGCTGGCATGGCGACGCACCTCTCCCACCACCTTACCCGAAGAAATAGTGAGAGGTCCTTCGACTCCGTTCCCTTCGCAAAGCCGAAGGGAACTCCGCTCAGGATGACCGATGAGAAAGGGCTCGCGCCCTTACTCCACCGTCACGCTCTTCGCGAGATTGCGCGGCTTGTCCACGTCGCAGCCGAGATGCACGGCGGTGTGGTAGGCGAGGAGCTGGAGCGGGATCGCGGTGAGGATCGGCGAGAGGTAATCGGGGCAGGCGGGGATGAGGATCACGTCGTCACAAATCTTGGCGAGCTTCGTGTCACCCTCGGTGCCGATGGCGATGACCGGCCCTTTGCGCGCTTTCACCTCCTCAATGTTGCTCACGTTCTTGTCGAAGACCGAATCCTCCGGCGCGATGAACACGCTCGGCACCTCCGGCGAGATCAGCGCGATGACGCCGTGCTTCAACTCCGCGCTCGGGTGGCCGCTCGCGTGGATGTAGCTGATCTCTTTCATCTTCAGCGCACCTTCGAGCGCGACGGGGTAGTTGAACTGCCGGCCGAGGAACATCATCGAGTGCGCGCCGCTGTACTTCTCGGCGATTTTTTTAATGTGATCCGTCTGCGTGAGGATGCGCGCGATCTTCGCCGGCAGCGCCTCCAGCTCATTGATGATCGCCAGTCCCTCCGTCGTGCTCAGATGCCGGATGCGTCCGAGCAGCAGCCCGACGAGCGTGAGGATCGTGACCTGCGACGTGAACGATTTCGTCGCCGCCACGCCGATCTCCGGCCCGGCGTGCATGTACACGCCGCCGTCGCTTTCGCGCGCGATGGTCGAGGCCACGTTGTTGCAAATGCCGAGCGTCTTGTGCCCCTTGCGCTGGCTCTCGCGCAGCGCGGCGAGCGTGTCGGCGGTCTCGCCGCTCTGGCTCAGGCAAAAGACCAGCGTGTTCGTGGGCAGCGGCATGTTCCGGTAGCGGAACTCGCTCGCGAACTCGATCTCCACCGGCACATGCGCCAGCGCCTCGATGATGTATTCGCCGACCATCGCCGCATGGCTCGCCGTGCCGCAGCCCGTGAGGATGATCCGCTCCACATTGCGCAGTTCCGTCGAGGTCATCTCCAGCCCGCCGAGCACCGCCGTGGCCTCCTCGCGGCTGAGCCGTCCGCGCATCGCGTCGAGCACCGTCGCCGGCTGCTCGTAGATTTCCTTGAGCATGAAATGCGCGTAGTCGCCCTTACTCACATCCTGCTCGGTCATGTCCACCTTCGTCACCTCGAAGCCGCTCGCCCCGCCGAGCAGACTCGTGATTTCAAACTCCTCCCGCGTCAGCGCCGCGATGTCGTAGTCCTTCAAATAGATCGCATCCCGCGTGTACGAAACGATCGCGCTCACATCGCTCGCGAAAAAATTCTCCCCCTTGCCGATGCCCAGCACCAGCGGACTCCCGCGCCGCGCACCCA
>JANXSB010000560.1 GCA_025352865.1 Chthoniobacter sp.
CGCCGCCTGCCGGTTCTGGCTGAGGAGGACGAAGACGGAGAGGAAGATGGCCTCGAGGGAGACGCACATGGTGAGGAAATTGAAGGGATACGGATCGAAGGCGACGGGGGGGAAGTGGTTCCAGATGATCCACAGGCCGAAGATGCCGACGTGGATGAGGAGGAAGGGGATGCTGCCGCTGAATTCGGCGATCCAGTCGGCGGCTTTCTGGACAAAGGTGCGCTTGTCCTCGGACTCTTCGTTGACGTTGCGCGTGGCGGTGTGGCGGAGGCGCTCGACGGTCTCGCGGTGGCGTCGGCCCATCGCCGCGAGCAAATCCATCGCCGCCTGCGGACGGAGCTGGAGGAATTTTTCCAAATCCCCGCGGTCGAGCCGCAGCGCGTCCGTGTCCTGGGTGGCGACGACGGAGGCGCTGCGGGTGCCGCCGTCGAGCATGGAGAGCTCGCCGAAGAAGTCGCCGCGGGTGGCGATTTCGAGGACGATGCGTTCGCCGGTGTCGTTTTTGAAAAAGACCTCGGCCTCGCCGGAGTTGATGACGAAGATGGCGTCGCCGGGGTCGCCGTAATTGTAGATGGACTGCCCGGCGGTGAAGTGGACGACATCGAGCTGCGCGGCCAGTTCGGCGCGCTCGTGGTCGTCGAGGAGATGAAATAAGGGGACTTCTTTTAGCAGGTCGGCTTCGGCACTCATGGGCGGAGAGGTAGCAGCTTTTCGGCACGCGCCGAGAGAAAAGTGTCAGCCGGTGCGCGCCGCTCGACAAGCGGGGTTTCTGCGCTAGTCTGCGCGCCCGCCAATCATGTTTTCACTGCTCGCCGATAAGCTCCAGGATGTCTTCAAAGACCTGCGCGGTCATGGGCAGATCTCGGAGACGAACATCACCGACGCGCTGCGGGCGGTGCGGATGGCGCTGCTGGAGGCGGATGTGGAGTTTGGGGTGGCGAAGGGGTTCATCGCGCGGGTGAAGGACAAGGCGCTGGGCGAGGCGGTGCTGCGCGGGGTGGCACCGGGGCAGCAGATCGTGAAGATTTTTCACGATGAACTGACGGCTCTGCTGGGCGGGGACAATGCGCCGCTGAATCTCGATCTACCGGCACGGATCATGATGGTGGGCTTGAACGGCGCAGGCAAAACTACGTCGAGTGCGAAGCTGGCGGCGTGGCTGAAGAAGCAGGGGAAAGCGCCGCTGCTGATCGCGTGCGATTTGCACCGGCCGGCGGCCATCGAGCAACTGGCGCAGCTCGCGAAGCAGGTGGGCGTGCCCGTTTTCACGCCGGAGAAAGGCGAGACGGATTTGAAAAAGGTGGCCGCGCAGGCGCTGGAGTGGGCGAAGTCGCAGACGGGGAATGTGCTGATTTTCGACACGGCGGGGCGGCAGGAAATCGACGCGGCGCTGATCGCGGAGATCAAGGGGCTGCGCGAGTTTTTGCAACCGCAGGAGGTGCTGCTCGTGGCCGATGCGGCGACCGGGCAGCAGGCGGTGAGTGTGGCAACGCATTTTCACGAGGCGCTGGAGATTACTGGGCTGGTGCTCACAAAGCTCGACGGCGACGCGCGCGGCGGGGCGGCGCTCTCGATGCGCGAGGTCACACAGCGGCCGATCAAGTTCGCGGGCGTTGGGGAAAAGCTGGATCAGTTTGAGCCGTTTTATCCGGACCGGCTGGCGGGGCGCATCCTCGGGATGGGCGACATCGTGGGGCTGGTGGAAAAAGCCGCGTCGCTGATCGACGAGGACGAGGCGAAGCGGATGGAGGAGAAGATGCGGACGGCGAGTTTCGATCTGAATGACTTTCTGGCGCAGTTCAAAATGCTGAAGAAGCTGGGGCCGCTGGAAAATCTGCTTGGCATGATCCCCGGCATGAGTAACGTCAAAAACTTTTCGGTTGACGAAAAACAGATGAAGCGGGTCGAGGCGATAGTGCTTTCGATGACCCTTGCCGAGCGGACCAACCCGGACATTTTGAATGCCCGCCGCCGTCAGAGGATCGCCCGTGGCAGTGGAGTTACCGTCACCGAAGTGAACGACCTCCTTCAGCGCTTCGGCCAGATGCGGAAGATGATGAAGGGGATGGGCAAGATGAAGAAGATGATGGCGCGCTCCGGTGCGCCGAACCTCGGC
>JANXSB010000570.1 GCA_025352865.1 Chthoniobacter sp.
TGAAATGCGCGTCGTCTTCCAGATGAGCGCCAACGACTCCGCCAGCCTCATCGAGTCGCCCAAAGCCAGCAACCTCGGCCTCCACCGCGCCCTCTTCTACAACGAGCACGAAGGCACCCTCGAAACCTTCCGCCCCTACGCCATGCCGGACAGCGAGTGGCTTGCAGGGAAAAAGTAGCGCGCCCGCAGCCGCGCCGCTTTTGGGATGGCGGTTTCTTTCAAGTGCCAGCCGCGAACTTGAAACACGCGTCGCTCCTAAAGCGCCGGGGCACCGGCGCACTACAAAACGCAAGCGTCGTTCGCCGCGGTTATTGGTGCGCGAGTTACCATTCCGCCGCCGGATCAAACTCGTCATCCACCAACACCCTATCCGTCTTAAACCGATAGATCGACCGCACCATCGCCGCCGACGCCTCACCCTTGAACCACGCCGCCGAACACCAGGGATACTGACTCGCGACAGGCACCAGCCCGTGTTTCACCGCGTTCTGATGCACATAGTTCAAGCGCGCAAGATACGACTTCTGATAACTCAGCCTCGTGTCGTGAAAGTTATGCCACACCTTGCGTCCGGGCATCTTGTCGAGCCGATTCACCCATGCCGACGTCTTCGTATGCAGCACGGCGAGCATCTGCGACAGACTGCCAGCAGCCGGTGCATCCGGCGGCGTATGACCGATGAAATGGTAGTGATTGGAAAACACCGCCCACGCTTCGAGCCGCCAGCCGAAATCCCGGGCCACCGTCAGCAGTCCGCGATGCAGCACTTCCAGCCGAAGCCGCGTCCGAAAGTGATGCGCCTTGAGATAAGTGCCCGCAGTAACAAAGTAAGTGCCTGCCTCAGCGAGTTGATGCGCCGGCGCATGCGGCCACGGTGTCTGCGGAGATGGCATAGCCAAAAGATGACCATCCCGACGTGATCCGACAAGACCTCCGCGCCAGCGTTTTGTAGTGCGGCGGTGCCCCGCCGCTATTGGGCCGACGGATGCACCCGGAGCGAGGCTGGAGCTGTGGGCGCGCATCGCCCCGAAAGCGCCAGAGCACTGGCGCACTCCAAAACGCAAGCGCCGCTCAACGTCTATCTCGCCTCTCGTTCCGAAACTGAAAACCCTCCGTTGAAAACAGGGGTCAAACGATCACGCCGTTGTCGATCAGCCAGCACTCGCGCTCCGCCGTTAAGGGAGGCGAACGTGACGAGATCGAAAACGCCCCGCCGAGACGGCGTTGAGTTCCTCCTGCCGTTTCTCCACGCTGTTAATCTAAGGCGTTGTCAAAAATCCGGTACTCGTTCAGCCTGAAGGAATATGAGTGTGTTCATTAGTTGGTCCGGCCAAAACTCCCCAAGCTACCAAGTCGCTGAAGCTCTTCGCACTTGGCTGCCCAAAGTGATTCAACGGCTCCCTTGTTACATGTCTTCCCATGACATCGAAGCCGGCGCATTGTGGCTCAACGACATCCTTACAGCTCTGGATGGGAGTTCCATCGGAATTATCTGTCTCACACGGGAAAACCTCGCCAAACCTTGGGTTCATTTTGAAGCTGGCGCATTAGCAAAGAAAATTGAGAGGCCGCGGGTCTGCTCGTTGCTGATTGATTTAGCTGCAACGGATGTCGGTTTTCCACTAGCGGCGTTTCAAACGAAAACGTTTTCAAAAGAGGACGTTTGATCTCTCATTAAAATGATTAACGGCATCCAACAACCTGCGCTTGCCGAGTCTGAGCTTAGAGAGTCGTTCGACGTTCGCTGGCAAGGGTTTGCTTCTGAAATAGAAGAGATACGAAAGAAGCCCACCGCAAACAGCGTCCCGAAAAAGCGTTCTCAAGAAGAACTGTTAGAGGAAGTGCTGACGCAAATTCGCACCCTCTCTGCGTCCCTGATAGTCAATCCGCTCCAAGCGACCCCCACGACGAGCGAAATCACCCATGTGGTAAGCGAAGGAAATCGTGAGGAGGCCACTTACGTTTGGAATTTGTTGCTTGAAGAAATTCAAAAAGAACGAGCGTTACTTCGATCCTTCGCACAAGCTGCTATCCCACTCAGTGTCACTGGCTCCCGGCTGATGCTAGGTTTCAAGAAAGACGCGACTCTTGCGAGAGATACTCTCGCGAAGGAAAAAAACAAAAGCTATCTCGAAGAGCTTCTTAAAAACATGGGCTACAAACAGTCTCTTGTTTTCGTCACCCTCCCTTAAACAGTGGTCATATTTTCTTGTAGATCGTGTGTGAGGAAGTCGAGCCTGGTGAGGCCCACGCCGACGACGTTTTTATCTGCTACGGCGCAGCTTTCGCCGCTGTGTCCGGCAGTTCCTCGATCGTGATCGCCCGATACGCGCCCTCCGACTTCGCGCCGCCGTGAATCTGCAGCGCGATCAGGCCCTCCGTCGCGATGCCAGGCTCCGTGCCGTCCCTACCACGCCAGCGTCTGCGGAAGCTGGACCAGCACGGGTTCGCGGGCAGGGTCGAGCCAGCGGGCGAGCGCGGTGAGGTCGCGCTCGTGGAGCACGGTGCAGCCGGCGGTGCCGTGGCGTCTGCCGCTCCAGAGGTGGAGAAAAATGCACGATCCCGCGCCGGGGACGCGGCGCGGATTCTGCGCGACGACCACACCCAGCGCATAGTCCGGTACCGCGTGCATGCGCTCCGAGGAATGCCAGTCCGGCCGCGCGATCGCGGCGCGATCCACGATGCGGTTGTAGTGGCACGATACCGGATCATCGACCGCCTCCAGCGTCGGTCCGAGCGGCATCGCCGGCAGCTTCAGTCCGGCGATTTTTTCCCGCGTCCCAAACGCCGCCGTCAGCCGAAACACTCCCGCCGGCGCGCATCGGTCGCCTTCGCGCTTCCGCGGCGCACGGTCGCGCGGCATCGTGTGCAGGCCCAGTCCCCACGCCAGTCCGCGCTCGCCGAGCAGTGCCGGCACCGCCTTTTCCACCGGCACCCATGCGGCCCCCGGGGCCGCCCGCTCATAGCGCCGCACCGTGGCGGCGGACGCGCTCCAGTCCGCGGTCGTGACCAGCACCATCTGCCCGCAGCGTGGCGGGATCGCTTTTTCAAAATCGGCGGCGGGTGCGGGCATCGGCAGAAAAAGGAGGCTGAGGAAAGCGGGGATCCGCATGCGCGGACTTTAGCGGGCGGAGGGGATTTGCGCGGGGAAAATCCGCCGCCCGGCGGCCAAAGAAACACTTGCGCGGGTTTTGCCGCCTGCTACACGTTTGCCCCTCGCAAAAAAAGCTCGGGTGGTGAAATGGCAGACACGTACGTTTGAGGTGCGTATGCCGCAAGGCGTGGGGGTTCAAGTCCCCCCCCGAGCACTTTTTTCAAAATGGTGAAAGAGCGAACCGGCGGCGCAAAAATGATCATCCACTCGCTCGAACACCAGTCCTACGAAGGCCCCGGCAGGATCGCGGACTGGGCGCGGGCGCGGGGTCATGCGCTCACGCGCACCGCGCTCCATGCGGGTGAGCCGATGCCGTCGCTGGAGAGCTTTGACCTGCTCGTGGTCATGGGTGGGTCGATGAATATCTACGAGCATCGCGAGCATCCGTGGCTGGTGGAGGAGAAGCGGTTTCTCGGTGAGGTCATCGCCGCGGGAAAACCGGTGCTGGGAATCTGCCTCGGCGCGCAGCTCCTCGCGGATGCGCTGGGCGGAAAGGTTTTTCAAAACGCGGAGAAGGAAATCGGCTGGTGGCCGGTGCGCGTCTTCGACCGCCGCGCGCCGTTCGCGCATTTCCCCGATCGGCTCACGGTCATGCACTGGCACGGCGATACTTTTTCGCTCCCGCCCGGGGCCCGTGCGGTGGCGGAAAGCGCGGGCTGCGCACAGCAGGCGTTTGTGCAGGGCGACCGCGTGGTGGGTTTGCAGTTTCATC
This sequence comes from Chthoniobacter sp., assembly GCA_025352865.1. GTDB lineage: Bacteria > Verrucomicrobiota > Verrucomicrobiia > Chthoniobacterales > Chthoniobacteraceae > Chthoniobacter. Next base: position 3,867 of record JANXSB010000570.1, read on the forward strand.
TCGAGCAAGGCCCCGTCGCCGTCGCGGAACTGGCCGCGGCCTGCGCCGCCGAACTCGTGCCTGCGCGCTACGTGCAGACGCGTGCGCAGCTCGTCGAACTCCAGCCGGATCCCGCGGTCGCGGAGGCGACGCTTTTCGGGCTGCTCGATGAGTTGGCGCGGTGCGCGCCGGCCCACTGACCCGGCGGACGGCAGGCCGTGCGATCCCTACCAGGTTCGCGCATCGGGCACCCAGTTTTTGGGAAGCGGGGTCACGTCGAGCGGCTCGTGGCGAGGCGGTGGTTGGTTGGTCTCGCCGGGGACAACCTGCAACCAAACAAGGTGAATCCTACCCGTCGGACCCATGCCGTGATAATCAATGCAAAGCCGCCCGTTCTCGGTCTGCGCGGTGCCCGGCGCTGGCGGGAGCAGCAGGCGAAGCGTGCGGAGGATTTGCGGATTATTTTGCAGCACCGCGACATCGGTTTGGACGGTGGTGTCGGTGAAATGGTTCAGGTCGCGCACGACTTCTACATCGTTGCCGAGTGTGGGCCAGCGCGGTTTTTCGAAACCGCGCGCGTGGATGACGAGCATCGCGCCCACGGTGAGCACCGCGCCGCCCGCGGCGTAGAGCACGCCGGGCAGCGCGCCCGCGCGCCAGCGGCTGAGCGCGTCCACGGCGAACCACGCCATGAGCGCGTGCAGCACGAAGGTGCCGAAAAAATACTGCGGCAGCGGCGGGATGCGCAGGAGCCCGCAGAGCAGCGCCTGGCCGAGAAGTCCGGCCAGCGCCACGGCGGTCACGTGGTCGCGGAGCGGGAGGTTTTCCACCGCGCCGCGCCCCGCGCGAAACATCCGCCAGACGCGCACCGCACTGAGCGCGAGGCCGAGCCAGATGAGCGGATAAATGAGTCGCGCGCTCCATTGCGCCGCGGTTTGCAGAACCGGCAGCGCGGCGGGTCGCGCGAGGTTTTCGAGATAGTCCGCGCCGCACAGCAGCCGCCCGCCGAGCAAGGGTGCAAGG
>JANXSB010000583.1 GCA_025352865.1 Chthoniobacter sp.
TTCAACCAGATCATGCCCGGCCAGGAAGCGATGCTGACCGACGAGAAAATCGCCGGCATTATGAGTTTCGTCCGCGCGAACTTTGGCAACACCTCCGGCCCCGTGACTCCTGATGTTGTGACTGCGGCGCGGAAGAAATTCGCCGACCGCACAACGCCTTGGACGCAGCCTGAACTGGACGCGTGGAAGGACGACGCGCCCGCCAAATAACCGACCTCCGAAAATCCAGCCTATGATTCAGAAATCCATCACTTATGTCAGCGCGCTGCTCGCGCTCGCTGGTTTCGCTCGCGCGCAGGACGCCGCCGCGGATCAGGTGGCCGAAGGCAAAAAGAACTACATGATGATTTGCATCGCGTGTCATCAGCCGACCGGCATGGGTCTCCCGGCGGTGTTTCCGCCACTCACCAAATCGCCTTACGTGAACGGCTCGCCCGAGCGCTTCGCATCGATCATTCTCAAGGGCAACGCCGGGCCGTTCACCGTCGATGGCAAGCCCTTCAACCAGATCATGCCCGGCCAGGAAGCCGTGCTGACGGATGAGAAGATCGCCGCCGTCATGACCTTCGTCCGCGCGAACTTTGGCAACACCAGCGGCCCCGTGACCGCCGCCGTCGTCGCCGCCGCGCGCAAGAAATACGCCGACCGCAAGACGCCTTGGGCGCAGGCCGAACTCGACGCCTGGAAAGACGACGCGCCTGCGAAGTAACTGCGGCCTTTCCCGTATCCGCACAGCTCTAAGAACGTAAATCTTTCCAACGATCCGCTGCTGCGAAAACGCTCCCGTCCGCTAGTCTTTCCGAAACACAGAACTTCCTGAAACATGTCCACTGCCGCTACCACGCACGCGCCTGACGATCACGCGCACGCCCACGACGATCACCATTACAACCCCGGGTTCTGGCAGAAGTGGGTTTTCTCCACCGATCACAAAATGATCGGCATCCAGTACGGCACGACCGGGCTGGCGTTCCTGATGTTTGGCTTCTGCCTGATGATGGTCATGCGCTGGCAGCTCGCGCATCCCGGCACGGCCGTGCCGATGATCGGCACGTTATTCGGAGACCTTGGCAAGTGGCTCGATGTCCATCACAAGCTGGCCGATGTCGCGCCGGGTAAGATGGATTGGTGGTTCTGGCTTCGCGCGATTACCGACATTTTTCCGAACGGCGCGCTCTCGGCGGATGGCTACAATTCCTTCGGTGCGATGCACGGCACGATCATGGTTTTCTTCGGCATCGTGCCCGTGGCCTTTGCGGCTTTTGGAAACTTCGTCGTGCCGCTGCAAATCGGTGCGCCGGACATGACTTTCCCTCGGATTAACATGGCGAGCTTCTGGTGCTTCTTCATCAGTTGCATTTTCATGGTGGTGTCCTTCTTCGTGCCGGGTGGCGCGGCCAAGTCGGGCTGGACTTCCTATCCGCCGCTCTCGGGCATCGCGGACCTTGGCCCGCTTAATCACTTCTTTTTCAACGGCCAGACGCTGTGGGTCAGCGGCATGGTTTTCAACATCACCGCGTCGCTTCTCGGCTCGGTGAATTTCATCGCCACGATCATCCAGCTCCGTGCGCCGGGCATGACGTGGATGCGGCTGCCGTTCTTTTGCTGGGCGCAATTCGTGACCGCGTTTCTGCTCGTGCTCGCCTTCCCGCCGCTCGAGGCCGCGGGCGTGATGCAGCTCATGGATCGCGCGTTCAGCACCAGCTTTTTCATGCCGACGGGGCTCGTCGTGGGTGGGCATCTCACGCATTGGTCGGGCGGCGGCAGCCCGATTTTGTGGCAGCACCTATTTTGGTTCCTCGCGCACCCGGAGGTCTATGTGCTCATCCTGCCCGGCATCGGCATGGTCGCGGAGATCATCGCCTGCAATACGCGCAAGCCGCTCTACGGCTACAAGGCGATGGTCGGCGCGATCCTGGTCCTCGGTTTCCTCTCGTTCATCGTGTGGGCACACCACATGTATATGACGGGTATGGGGGCGAAAGTGGCGGGCTTCTTCCAGGTAACGACGATCATGATTTCGGTGCCGTCGGTTATTCTTGTTACCGCGCTGATGTTATCGCTGTGGGGCGGCTCGATTCGTTTCACGACGCCGATGTTATTCGCCTCGGCGTTTCTGCCGATGTTCGGCATCGGCGGTCTGACGGGCATTCCGCTCGCGTTTAACGCGGTCGATCTTTACCTGCACGACACCTATTACATCATCGGCCACTTCCATTACGTCGTCGCGCCGGGGACAATCTTCGCGATCTTCGCAGGTGTCTATCATTGGTATCCGAAAGCCACGGGCCGCATGCTCAATGCGACCCTCGGCAAGATTCATTTCTGGTTCTCTCTGCTTTTCATTAACGGCATCTTTTTCCCGATGTTCCTGCAAGGCATGGCCGGCGTGCATCGCCGCTGGTACGACGGCGGCGGCGCGGATCTCGATCACCTGACCTACCAGCTCGCCGGGCCCACGCTGCACTGGAATAACTTCATGTCCGTCTCCGCCTTCCTCCTCGGTGCGGCGCAGATTCCTTTCATCATCAATTTCTGCACGGCCATGTTTATCGGACGCAAATCGGGCGACAACCCGTGGGACGCGACGACTGTGGAATGGGACACGCCCACGCCGCCGCCGCA
>JANXSB010000592.1 GCA_025352865.1 Chthoniobacter sp.
CGTCAGCGTCGCCAAACTCGAACACGCGCTGGCCCGCCGCGCCGCCGGCCCACGCGAGCTGGAGATCGAAAGTCACGTCGCGCGTGTCGGCGATGTGGCCTTCGGTGAGCGCGTAGCTTTTGCCGTTGAAGGCGAGGAATTTGCGTCCGTCGAACTCGTTGAATTTCGGCGTGCCGCGCAGCACGCCGTCGCAATCAGCGTTCGTGTCCTTGAGCACCTGCTGGCGCGGTTCGTTGAAGTCCCAGTGCGCGTAGAGCCAGTGGTTGTCGGTCTTCTCCTTTTTGAGCAGTTCGGAGTTCATGTAGCCGTAGATCATCCCGCCGCTGACCTGCGGCAGGTCGCTGTTCATGAAATGCACTTCGAGGTCTTCGCCGCAGATCGTGCCGCCGGTCAGCTCGGTCGCGGGCTGGAGATGGAGTTCGCCGAAGCCTTTCACCAGCACATCGCCGCTCACGGTGCCACGTCCGTCAATGGTCGCGTACTCGAGCAGCCGCGCGTGGCCGGTGAGCGTGGCCTGCTCGCCGAGCCGCGCGAAGCCGCGGACGCGGGCGTTGCCGGAAACTTGCGCGCGGTCGGTGATGCGCGCGAAGCCGCCGACGATCGCGTTGTCGCCCACCTTCGCGCTCTGCCGCACGACGGCGAAATCCTCAATGCGCGCGTTGCCGCTCACTTCGGCGGCTTCAAGCACGCGCGCGTTTGGGCCGACGTAGGCGGTGGGCGCGACCTTCGCCCCGGTGGCGACGAAGCCGCCGCCGTTCGGGTGCGGTTTGCCCTCATGCTTCCGCTCCTCGCCCTGCGGCGGAGCGGCGGCGGGTTTCGCTCCCCGAAAGGCAACCTCGTACGGATAGCGGCGCTTTTTCCCGAAGCCGATGCGAAAGCCGAGCGGCGCGTATTTCACCGGCGCGGCGGCGATGGCGAGCGCGAGCTTTTCGCCCTCGCGCACGTCGAGCGCGACTTTGCCGCCATGCACCGTGGGGCTGTAGCGGCAGTGGCCGAGCGTGTCGTAGGCCACGAGCGTCGCGCGCCAGTCGGAGCCTTCGGTTTCATCCACGATCCCGGCGAGGTCCGCCTCGACCGTTTTCGCGTCGGGCTCCAGCTCGATGATGTTCACGCCATACTGCCGCGGGGCGTGCGAGTAGATGGGTTTCCACCAGCCCGCGCGGTCGCTCACAGGCTCCAGCACGGTGCGATGCGACGGCACGCCGGGGCTGTGCCGCACGAGGTTCCGCAGCTCCTTTTGCTGGAAGAATTGGTTTTGAAAATCCCACGCGACCATGCGCGCCGCGAGTTCGCCGATGATGTCGCCGAAGCCCGCGACGCCGTCTTTCCAAATGCCGCGCTCGGTGCCGAGCCGCATGATGGTTTGGAACGGATCTTCCAGCGCGCCTTCCTTCTCATTGCGCCGGCACGCGGGCCAGATCGCGTAGGGAAATTCGCTGCCGAAGCGCGGATGCTCGGCGAGCACCTGGAGGAACGGCCATGAACCGTAGTTGTGGCGCGAGGAATTCAGCTCGTAGTGCGCGCGGCCCGCGTAGTGCGCGAGCACGGGTGGGTAGCCGGGCATGAATTGGTGCGTGCTCCAGTTCGCATGGCACTCCCAAAACCAGCCGACGAACGGCGAGTCGCGGAAGCCTTTCGAGTAGAACTGCACCGAGTGCGTGAACTCGTGAATGACCACGCTGCTGCCCGGCCCGAGAGCGCCAGGGTGCATGATGACGCTCTCGCCGCCGAAGGCGAAACCGTCCTTGTGCTTCGCCAGCCCGGTGCCGGTGATATAGACATTGATCTTGTGGGGCGCAGGATCGGCGAGCATCGGCAGCGGTGCGCCGAGGTGGCCGAGATGCGCCCACACTTTTTCAAACCACCGCGTCTGCCGCGGCAGAAAGCCGGTGTCCTCCAGCGCCTCCTTGCCTGAGCCGGTGCGGTCATTGCCCGTGTAAAAAGTGAAGTGCTCGCTCTCGAGCACATTCGCATCCGCGGTGGTGTAGGGCGTGAGCTTCGCGGCGTAGGGCTTTTCATCCGCAGGCTTCATTTTCGCCGCGCGCTCGGTCTCCAGTTTCTCCGCCAGCGCGCGATCTTCCGCCATGAGCGATTTCGCCGGATAGCTGCGGAGACGAAAGTCGTCGCGCACCACGATGAGCGCGGCCTCGGAGAATTTGTTGTCCTCGCACCGCAGCTCGACGAATGCGCCGCGCACCTCGCGCGGCCAGTCCTGCATCGGCTCTTTGAATTCCTCGAAATGCCAGACTCGCATCTCCTTCCCCGCAGCGATCTGTTTCCCCTGCTCGATCCGCAGCCGCTCCGTCTCGACGACGGAAAGCTGCGCGGACGCCGTGGCGAGGAGCGGCAGGAGGGCGAGTAGGGCGGGGCGCATGCGGAGGTCAGGCGTAACGGTCGGGGTCGAGCAGGGCGAGATCGTGCGCGGGTTTTTCGCCGGAGACGATCTCGGCGATGAGCTGGCCGGTGATCGGGCCGAGGCTGAGGCCCATCATGGCGTGGCCGGTGGCGAGGGTGAGATTTTCGTAAGCGCGCGTGCGGCCGACGTAGGGCAGGCCGTCCGGCGAGCAAGGCCGCAAGCCGCTCCACGGGTGGAGGCCGGCGAAATCATCGGGGGAGAATTCCGGGAAGTAGCGCGGCACAGCCTGGATGATTCCGCGCACGCGGCGCGGGTCGATCCTTTCATTCAGCCCGGCGATTTCCATGGTGCCGCCAAAGCGCAAGGCGGAGGCCATCGGGGTGACCGCGACGCGCGCTTCCGCGAAGATCGCGCAATGCCGTGGAAGTTGGCGCGGCTGCGGAAGGGTGAGCGAGTAGCCTTTGCCCGCCTGCATCGGCAGCGCCAGCCGCAGCTCGCGCGCAATGTTTGCCGACCAGGCGCCACCGCAGAGCACAAATTCATCGCCGTCGATTTCGCCGTGCGCCGTCTGTGCCGCAAAGATTTTGCGCGAGTCGAAACGCCAGCCAGTGACCTCGGAATCGAAGACGATCTCCCCGCCCGCGCTGCTCACGGCGCGCTGCAAGTCCTTCATGAAGCGGTGAGGCGCGAGGTGGCAGTCCTGCGGAAAAAGAACGGCGCCGGCGATCTCCATGCGCACGCCGGGTTCGAGCGCGGCCACGGCCTGGGCGTCGAGCACCTCGGCGGGGATGCCGAGGGCGCGGGCCTGCGCGGCCATGTGCGCTTCCTCGTGGAGCGTGCGCGCGGTTTTGAAGAGCATGAGCAGGCCGCGCTTTTTCAGGCCGAAATCAAAGCCCGGAAGCGCGGCGAGTTCCTCGAAGCATGCGCGGCTGGCGAAGGACAGATCGCGGATCAGCGGCGCGGCGCGGCGCACATGCTCGGGCGTGGCGGCCCGCCAGAACTTCACGCCCCACGACGCCAGCTCCCAGCTTAGCCGCGGTTTCACGTAGAAAGGCGACTCGGGATTCCACATCCACTTCAGCCCCAGCGCGACCATGCCCGGCGCGGCCAGCGGCGTGAAATGCGAGGGCACGATCATCCCCGCATTGCCGAGCGAGCACGAATCGTGATCCGCCGCCCCGCGCTCCAGCACGGTCACGCGATGCCCGCGCCGCAGCGCATAATGCGCGACGCACAGCCCGATGACGCCGCCGCCGATGATGACGATGCGCTTGCTCACGGCTCAGCGGATGCCCCAGCAAAACGGGTCGCGCTCGTCGAGCAGGAGCGTGGCCTCGGCGGTGACGTGGGCGGTGCCGGTGATGGTCGGAACGATGATCCCGCGCTCTTTTTCGAGCCAGCGAAACTTCCCTCGGAAGCTGCTGCCGACGAGGCTCTCGAT
>JANXSB010000613.1 GCA_025352865.1 Chthoniobacter sp.
CCGCCGGGGAGGTCGGTGCGCCCCACGCCGCCGGCGAAGAGGACATCGCCGCCGAAAAGGATGCGCTCGTCCTTTTCCAAAAAGCACAGGCTGCCGGGGCAGTGGCCGGGGACGTGGAGGACCGCGAAGGTGACGCCCTCGACGGCGAGCGCCGCGCTTTCCTCAATGTGAAAGCCGGGCGTGATCGGCTCGATGTCCCAGCCGAAGCCGAACTGCCGGAAAAAATCCGGCACCGTGACCATGGGCTCGCCGTCGGCGTGGTAGCCGACGCGGCAGCCGTGCTCGCGCTGGATGCGGGCGGCGTCCCAGACGTGGTCGATGTGGCCGTGGGTGAGGAGGAGCGTTTTCACGCGATGGCCGCTGGCGGCGAGCCATGAGGCGGCGTCCTGCGGGGCGTCGATGAGGATGCCGTGATCGAGCAGAAAGAAGCAGTTCGTGTCAAAGATGCCGCCGGTGAATGTATCGAGTGTCATGGAGTTGGCGCGCAGTGGAGCGTCTGGAGGCGGTGTCCGCAAGCGGGCGCTCGCTCTGCGCACACGCGAAGTTTGCTCTTTGTTTTAATTCTGTCAGCTTCTCCAACCTTGCTTCCAAAGCCCCAATATCCGCGATGAAATCTCTCCGTCTTCTCTGCCTGCCGCTGGCCCTCCTCCTGGTCGCCTCCACCACCAGCTTCGGCGCGGATGAGCCCGATCCGGCGCAGATCGAAATCTCCGTCGGACGCCTGCTCGAGCAGGGCCACTACAGCCGCAAAAAGCTGGACGAGAAAATCGCGCAGGTCTTTCTCAAAAACTACCTTGAGGGTCTCGACTACAATCGGCTCTACTTCACGCAAAAGGACGTGGATCTTTTCACCGCAAAATACGGCAACTCGCTGAGCGGCGATGTGCTCGTGGGCAACACCGAGCCGGCGTTCAAGATTTTCGAACTCTACAAAAAGCGCGTGGAGGATCGCATCGCGAAGAACAAGGAACTGGTCAAAGGGAAGTTCGAGTTCACGAGCGACCGCACCGTGCAGATTAACCGCCAGAAAGCCGCGTGGCCGAAGGATGAGGCCGACGCCGACGCGCTCTGGCGCGACCGCATCGAGGGCGAAATGCTCCAGGAGGCGCTGGCCAAGCACGCGCTCAATCCGCCGCTCAAAACGCTCACGCGCCGCTACGACCAGGTGCTGCGCTACCTCCACGAGCAGACCAAGGAGGACATCATCAAGGGCTTCCTCACCATCCTCGCGCAGACCTACGATCCGCACTCCGAATACATGAGCCGCTCGGAGCTGGAAAACTTCCAGATCCAGATGCGGCTCGGCCTCATCGGCATCGGCGCAGTGCTCCGCTCGGACGACGGCTACGCGAAAATCGCCGAGCTGGTGCCCGGCGGACCGGCGGCGAAAGACGCGCGCCTCAAGGTCGGCGACCGCGTTTCCGCCGTGGCGCAGGGCGACAAGGAATTCGTGGATGCCGTGGACATGAAACTCGACAAGGTCGTGGAGATGATCCGCGGAAAAAAGGACACCATCGTGCGTCTGCAAGTCATCCCCGCGAGCGCCGCCGATCCCTCGGTGCGCAAGGTCATCGAGATCAAGCGCGACGAGATCAAACTCAACGAACAGGAAGCGAAGGCCGAAATCATCGAGCGCCCCGGCCCGGATGGCACTGCGTTCCGGCTCGGCTGGATCGTGCTGCCGTCCTTCTACGCCGACATGGAGCACAGCGGCGCGGCGGGCGCGAAGAGCACCACGAAAGACGTGCTCGCTCTCATCAACCGGCTCAAGCAGGAGAACGTGCAGGGCATCGTCATGGACCTTCGGCGCAACGGCGGCGGCTCGCTCGACGAGGCGGTCAACCTCACCGGGCTCTTCATCAAGAAAGGCCCCGTCGTCCAGGCCAAGGAAGCCAACGGCAACACGCACGTCTTGAAGGATCGCGACTCATCCATCGCGTGGGACGGCCCGCTCATCGTCTGCTGCAACCGGCTCAGCGCCAGCGCGAGCGAGATTTTCGCCGCGGCGATCCAGGACTACGGCCGCGGCGTCATCGTCGGCGACGCGAGCACATTTGGAAAAGGCACCGTCCAGACCATGCTCGAAATCGGGCGCATCATGCCCTTCCTCGGCAGCGGCAACAACGAGGCCGGCGCGCTCAAGTTGACGATTCAGAAATTCTACCGCATCGCCGGCGGCTCCACGCAGCTCAAGGGCGTCGAGTCCGACGTGCATCTGCCCTCGATTTTCGACCAGCCCGAGATCGGCGAGAGCGCGCTCAAAGGCCCGATGCCCTACGACACCGTGGCCCCGGTGGATTTTGAAAAATGGGAGCACTCGCTTTTCAAAAAAGAACTCGTCTCTCGCTCCGCCGTTCGCATCGCCGCCGACCCGGAGTTCCGCTACATCGTCGAGGATCTCGACGCCGCGAAAAAGCGCGTGGCGGATAACAAGGTCTCGCTCAACGAAAAGGCCCGCCGCGCTGAGATCGAGCAGGACAAAGTGCGCAAGGACACCCGCACCGCCGCCCGCGAAAAAATCAAACACCCCGAAGCCAAGGTCTATGCCGTCACGCTCGACAATGTGAGCAAGCCCGAACTCCAGCTCGCGACCAACGAGAAGGCCGAAAAGCCCGACAAGATCGCGCCCACGGGCCCCGCCAAGGAGCCGAAAGCCGAAGTCAAGACGACCCCGCCCGCGGCGGAGGACGAAGACGCGCTCGACGAAGAGGCGGAAGCGGAAACAAAAACCGTCGGCGTCGATCCGATCAAGGAAGAGACGCTCAACATCCTGCGCGACCTCATCGACCTCTCCCGCGCTCCCAAGGCCGCGACGGCGAGCACGGCGAAGTAATCTTCACCCGCGCCCGAACTTCGCGCGGATATCCAGCCCGTCGCGCGTCGCGATTTCCACGTCGCGCAATTTCAAACCGCCCGGTGCCAGCGCGAGCAGAGGGATGACCCGGCTTTCGAGCTTGTCGAGTTGCGGGCGGACAAAACCCGCGGCCAGCTTCGTGATCATCGCGTCGCCGCCGAGCGTGAGGCCGGAGACGCGAGCGTTGAGCTGTTCGTCCACGTCGAGATTGCCGCTGAGCGAAAGGGCGGCGCTCATCACAAACATTTTCGCCGTCACCTCGCAGCGGAACGACAGCGCCCGAGGCCCGCGCGCCGTCAGTTCGAGCGTCGTCTTCTTGATCTCCACGCCTTGCTTTTCCGCCGCCTGCGTGGCCAGCCGATGGAGCAGCGCCTCCAGCGCCGCGTGCGCGACCGAGAGCGAAACGGAACCGCCCGCGGCATTCGCCAGCACCAGCGCTCCGTCGGAGGGCTGCCCCGCGAAACGCAGCTCCGCCCGCTCCGCCTCGACCTGCACATCCAGCGGCGTGCCTTCGAAATCCAGCGGCGCACCGACAATCTCCAACCGCTCCGCCATCGCCGGTGCCGCCTCCACCACCGGCGTTCCTGAAACCCGAAACCCGCGCGTAAAACACGCACCCGTCAACTCCACACGCAGCGCCGTGATCGCGCCGAGCGCCGCGCCTTCGACAAGCACGCCCGCCCCGGCAATACCGCGCGACACGAGCCCGCCAGTCAGCGCGGCAGCCAGTTCGTCAGGCGTGGCGGGAAATTTTTCGGCGGCGAGTGGAAGCATGCGCGAGCGTCCGGGCCGCACCCGCGAGCGTCAAGCTTTGCCACCGCCGTTTGACGCCCACGCGCGTGCCCGCTAGCTTCCGCGCCCCATGCCGCTCAAGCTCTACGTCAAAATCTGGTGCCCGTGGTGCGTCATGGCGTGGGAGTGGCTCGACGCGCGCGGCTTCCGCTACCAGCTCATCGACGTGGAAAAAACCCGCGCCGACTATGACGACATGATCCGCCTTTCCGGCCAGCGCCGCACGCCTACGCTCGTCACCGGCGGCGGCGCGGTGCTCCCGGATTTCGGCCCCGAGGAACTTGAAAGCTTCCTCAAAAAGCACAGCATCACACCGTGACGGCCACACCTCTCCCGCTCCTCCTCGGCGAAGCGTTCTCCGTTTTCGACATGCCGGGCTGGGGCATCGGTTCGAAAATCTTCGTCATCCTCGGCACCGTCGCGCTCAGCCTTGGCCTGCGCACTTTTCCATATCCCGCGCTGCGGAAACTCGGTGCGGTCGGCGTGCTCGCGACTTCTTTTCTCATCGGCTGGCTGCTCAGCGGCGGCATCTGGCAGGTGGGCGCATTCTGCGCGTCGAGCTGGCTGCTCCTGCCGTGGCTGGAAATCCTCACGCGCGTCCGCAAGCTCACTCTCCCGCTGGAAAAAAATCTCCGCCATAAAACACCGCCAAACTCCGGCGTCTTTCCCGCGCTCGACGAAATCACCGCCGAGATAGAGGGCGAGGGCTTCGATCACGTCGATGACGCCGGCTGGGACTGGCAGGACTACGCGCAGTTCTTCCGCCTTTTCTACAAACCCGCCGACCGCTCCCAATCCGCCATCTGCCTCATCGACCAGCACGACGTCGCCTTTTACTACCTCAGCATCTCCTCGCGCGCGAAGGACGGCACGATCTGGACGACGTGGAACTACCCCTTCAGCTACAGCCTCAAGCTCGTCCCGCAATGGCGCGTCAACCGGCTCCGCGGCGACCAGACTTTTTTGCAGATGTATGAAAGCCACCGCCATTTCCTGAACATGAACCGCGTCTCGCTCGCCGACCTCGCCGAGCTCGATCCCGAGACCATCCAGCACGACATCCAAAAAGATCTCCGCGCACAGATCACCCACAACATCGCCGCCGGCATCCTCAAGCAGAACGCCACCGGCGAAATCCGCTACTCGTGGCGCGGCATGTTTTTCATCTGGATGCAGTTCCTGCGCGACCTCGTGCGTCTGTCGTGACGACCGAACCGCAAACCTTTC
>JANXSB010000632.1 GCA_025352865.1 Chthoniobacter sp.
ATTCCGATGGTGCTGACGGTGCATTCGCTGGAGCCGCTGCGGCCGTGGAAGCGCGAGCAGCTCGGCGGTGGGTACGATTTTTCGTGCTGGGTGGAAAAGACGGCGATGGAAATGGCGGACGCGGTGATCGCGGTGAGCGCGGAGACGAAGGCGGATGTGCTGCGGCTTTTCAATGTGCCGGAGGAGCGCGTGGAGGTGATCTACAATGGCATCGACCTCGCGGAGTACCGGAAGATCACGACGACGGCGGCGGCGTTGGAAAAATACGGGGTCGATCCGCGCACGCCGTTCGTGCTCTTCGTGGGGCGGATCACGCGGCAGAAGGGCATCGTGCATCTCGCGAACGCGATCAAATATATGGATCCCGGTTTTCAAATCGTGCTCTGCGCGGGTGCGCCGGACACGCCGGAGATCGCGGCGGAAATGAAGGCCGCGGTGGCGGAGGCGACGGCGCGGCGCGAGGGCGTGATTTGGATCGAGGAGATGGTGGACAAGGCGACGGTGTACGAGCTGTATTCGCACGCGGCGGTGTTTTGCTGCCCTTCGATTTATGAGCCGTTCGGGATCATCAATCTCGAGGCGATGGCGTGCGAGACGGCGGTGGTGGCGAGCGCGGTGGGCGGGATCAAGGAAGTCGTGGTGCATGGCGAGACGGGCTACCTCGTGCTGCTGGAGCAGATGAAGGAGAGCCCGTTTGAGCCGGTGAACCCGGACCAGTTTTCGCGCGATCTGGCGGCGCGGATCAATGAGTTGATGGCCGACTCGGAAATGCGCGCGCGCTTTGGTGCGGCGGGGAGGAGGCGCGCGGAGGAGAGGTTCAGTTGGGCCGCGATCGCACGGCAGGTGCATGGGCTTTATCAAAGGCTGGTCCGCACGTAATGCCCTTGCCCGAGATGCGGTGTGTGGAAATGCGGTTGGACTTTTGAACAGCGCGCGGGGCACTGTGTCCATCGCCGCCACGCCATGCGCTTTTCCTTTTTCCCCCTGCTCGCCGCCGCGGTGCTCGTGGCGGGCGTGGGGCGCGGGGCGGAGGTGGAAAAGGGCGCGGCGGCGCTGAGTCTGCTGAAGTCGATTGATGAGGGGTTTGTGCAGGTGTTTGAAAAGGTGGCGCCGAGCGTGGTGGTGATCGAGGCGGTGAAGCGCGCGGAGGAGGAGGAGCGGGAGCCGCTGCGGGGCTTCGAGTTTTTTCTCGACGAGGGGAAGGATGTGTCGAAGGGGCCGCGCGTGGAGAAGGAGGCGGGGGATCCGTGGAAGCTGCCCGCACCGGCGGCGCGCAGTGAGGGGTCGGGGTTCATCATCCGGGCGGATGGGGTGATTTTAACGAACAATCATGTGATCGCCGATGCGGAGAAGCTGACGGTGCGGCTGAAGGACGGGCGCACTTTTCCGGCGAAGGTGGTGGGGACGGATGACAAGACGGACATCGCGGTGCTGCGGATCGAGGCGAAGGAGCTGCCCGCCGTGGAGATGGGCGACAGCGAGGCGCTGCGGGTGGGGCAGATGGTGTGCGCGATCGGGACGCCGTTCAATCAGGACTACAGTTTCACCGTCGGGTGGGTGAGCGGGAAGGGGCGGACGAATCTGCTGGGGCCGACTTCGGCGGCGATTCTCTACGAGGATTACATTCAGACGGATGCGTTCATCAATCCGGGGAACAGCGGCGGGCCGCTCTTCGACGTGGAGGGGAAAGTGGTCGGGATGAACACGCTCATCAATGGCCTCGGGCGCGGGCTGGCGTTTGCGATTCCGGCGGCGATGCTGCGCGAGGTGGGCGCGCAGCTTTTGGCCAATGGGAAGATGCAGCGCCCGTGGCTGGGCATCCGCATGATGACGCTGGGGGCGGACGCGAAGCTGCGGGAGCACATCACGGGCGTGGAGGCGGGGGTGGTGGTGCAGACGATCGAGGCGAATGCGCCGGCGGCGAAAAGCGAGCTGCACGCGGCGGATGTCATCACGGAAGTGGACGGGGTGAAAGTGGCGGCGAGCCGGGAGGCGCAGCGGGAGATTTTGAAAAAGAAGGTGGGGCAGGCGGTGCAACTGACGGTGTGGCGGGGCGGGAGCTTTTTGAAAGTCGCGGTGGTCACGGGCGAACTGCCGGCGGAGATGACGAAGGTGGCGAATGTGGCGCCGCGAAAGGCGGGCGACGCGAAGCTGGAGACCTATGGCCTGAAGCTGCTCGATGCCAAGCCGTCGGGCGCGCGCGTGGTGGAGATCGTGGCGGAGAGCGCGGCGTCGCGGGTGGAGATGCTGGCGGAGGATGTCATCACGGAAGTGGACACGAAGCCGGTGGCGGATGCGGCGGCGTGCGCGGCGGCGCTCGGCGCGGGGATGGAGGCAAAGGGGGGCCGGGGCGTGCTGCTGAATGTCGAAAGGCGGGGCAAACGAATTTATGTGGTGCTTAATCCGCAAAAATAGGTGATCTAAAAGCTCTCCTTGGTTGGGGCGGTCGGTGCCTCTTGGGTGGGGCACCGGCCGTAACCATTTTTCGGGGAAATGAAACGAAAAGGCCGGCGCGTGGGAAATCCTCGTCACCGAGGCCTTCCTCGAATCGCTCGACGCCGCGGCGCGCGGCGTCTTCCGCCAGACCGGGCCGATTCATTTCAAAAACGTCAGCCAGGCTGTGACCACGCATAGCTGCGCGATGACATTTGAAGCGGTGTGACTACAAATACTCAACAGCACCTGTGACAGCCGCGCCCGTTCGCGGCAGCGCATGGTTAGGCCGCGGTTGCTTGGACTGGGATTCGCTCCGTGGTGAGTTCATGCAAGTCCAGTTTATGACTGGCGTTGTCAATGTCGATGCCAACGAGCTTCCCATCGGCATCGAAGTCCAAAACGACGCCCTCCGCGACTTCGTTGCTGTCGGCGCTCGGGTTCGGCGAAAGGGCGATGTAAAGCGAGTCAGTGTCCGGGTGATAATTGAGTTTCATGGTCGGAATCTTCGGTCTGGGAATGCGTTGTGAATCGTGAGCTT
>JANXSB010000654.1 GCA_025352865.1 Chthoniobacter sp.
GGGTGTGGGACGCCTGGGGCTGGTGGATGGGGACACGGTGGATTTTTCCAATCTGCAACGGCAGATTTTGCACGGGACTAAGGATGTGGGGCGGAAGAAGCTGAATTCGGCGAAGGATCGCATCCGGGAGATCAATCCGAATGTGCAGGTGGATTTGTACGATGAGTATTTCACGGCGGAAAATGCGCGGCGCATCGCGGAGCCTTATGACATCATCATTGATGGGACGGATAATTTTCCGACGCGTTACTGCTCGAATGACGTGGCTGTTTTCCTGAAGAAGCCGAACATCTATGGTTCGATCTTCCGTTTCGATGGGCAGTGTACGGTTTTCGCGCCGTGCCTGGGCGGGCCGTGTTACCGCTGCATGTTTCCGGAGCCGCCGCCGCCGGGGATGGTGCCGAGCTGTGCGGAAGGGGGGGTGCTGGGGGTGCTGCCGGGGATCATCGGGGTGATGCAGGCGATCGAGGCGGTGAAGCTGATTATCGGGATCGGGGAGCCGCTGATCGGGCGGATGATTGCGTTCGATGCTTTGAAGATGAAGTTCCGGGAGTTCCGGCTCAGGCGGGATCCGAAGTGCCCGGTGTGTTCGGATGCGCCGACGATCACGGAGCTGATTGATTATGAGCAGTTTTGCGGGATACCTCAGGCGAAGGCGGCGGAGGATGCGGAGGCGCATGTGCCGCACATCACGGTGCAGGAGCTGAAGGCGAAGCTGGATCGGGGGGATAAGTTCCAGCTCATCGACGTGCGGGAGCCTTACGAGTGGGACATCTGTCACATCCCGGGGGCACGGCTGATTCCGCTGGGGCAATTGGCGTCGCGGATGAGCGAATTGGATTCGGCGGATGAGATCGTCCTGCAATGCAAGAGCGGGGCGCGGTCGGCGCGGGCGCTGATGCTTTTGCAGGAGGCCGGTTTTGGGAAGCTGGCGAATGTGGAGGGAGGCATCCACGCGTGGGCGGATCACATCGACCCGAGCGTGCCGAAATACTGACGCGGCGCGGAAATATACGCCGCCCTTTTTCTACAACCGCGAAAGCCCGGAGCGTTCGTTGAGCGTGCCGCAGTGGGGGCAGCGGGGGAGGATGGTGCTGGTGGGGTCGGCGTACTCGCCGGCGCAGAGTTTGCAGCGGAGGATGTGGCGGAAGGCGGCCCGCTCGCGGCGCTGGCGTCGCCATTCGCTGAAAAGCCACGCGCCGAAAATCGGCCCGAGCATGAGCAGCAGGTAAATGAGGATGAGGTAGCTGAGCGAGACGCGGATCATTTGGGCGATGGCGAATATGTGTCGTCGCCCCAGGTAATGGTCGCGGTGGCCCAGGTGATCGGGGCAGCGGACGCGGCGAAGGTGAGTGTTTGGAGGTGCCCGGCGGCCTGCTCGTCGAGCGCGGGATTGCCGGAGGAACTTTGCAGAAAGACAAAGCGCACCTCGCCGCGGCCGGTGACGCCGATGAGCTGACGTGTGGGCACGAGCGGCTCGGCGGTGCGCGTTTTCACGGCGAGCGGCGGCAGCGGCACCGGCGCGCGATCAGCCAGGGCAGAGGAAAAGAGGACAGTCGTGGGATGCGGCGCGCGGATCGCGGGCGGTGCCGGCGGCCTCGCGTCGGCGCTGGTGATGATGGCGAGCGGATCGCGCGCCGCGGGAAACGCGATGGTGACGGGCTGCTCGACCGGGCCGAGCGGCATGGGCTTTTTCTCGTAGGACGGGCGGTAGGCGATGTCGAAAAGGCCGGGCGGGGTGACGCTGTTCGCGGCGGCGACGAGCGCGGGGTCTTGCGCGTCGATCCAATGGAGCAGGGCGATGGCTTCCGGCGAGGACGGCGTGAGGACGCTGACCTGCGGGGCCGAGGGCGGGATCGAGGTGCGGAGCGGGTCGGCGACTTGGAAAAGAAAAAACGTGGCGGCGTGGGCGAAGAGCGAGGCGGCGACATAGCCGAAAAGCAGGAACGGGAATCCTTCGCGGCGCGGCCAGTCGAAGGTCAGATCCGGGGCCGTCGCGTGCGCTTTCATCGTCGCTCGGAACCGGTGGCGAGGATGACGGAGAAGCCGAGCCGCAGCGCCTCGTCGGTGAGCTGCACGACGAGCGCGTAAGGCGTGTCTTTGTCGGCTTTGATGATGAGGGTGCGTTCCTTCGCGCGGCTTTCGCCGAGGCGCTGGCGGAGTTCGTCGGGCGTCACCCGCTGATCGTGGAAATAAATCGCGGCGACCGGCGCGGAGGTGATGCTGATGATCTGCGCGCCATCGCGCGGCGCGAGCGCGAAGGAGGATGCCGGCAGCGTGACCGCCAGGCCCGGCTGGAGCATGAAGCGCGAGCTGAGCGCGAAAAAGACGACGACGAGAAAGACGACATTGACCAGCGGGATGACGCTGAAAAGCCACACCGGGATTTTCAGCGAGCGCGTGAGTTTCATGCCGGTGGGGAAAACGCCGCGGCAGAAATTACTCCGCGCCTTTGCGCGCCGCGCGAACCTCTGAGCCAAAGTCAATGATCTCCGGCGTCGGCGCGTGGCGGTGCTCGGTGATGAGGTTCACGATCTCGATGCCCGCGCGCTCCA
>JANXSB010000671.1 GCA_025352865.1 Chthoniobacter sp.
CCCGTGCCGCCGAAAACTCCGCCTGCCGATCACAAATCCGGCTGCGCGCATTGCTCACATTAAACTTATGGATCGCAAAGGAATCGTTGCCGTCAGTCTCGCCGTCGCGGTGCTCATCGCGTGGGTGATTTTTAATAACAAGGAAATGGCCCGCGTGCAGGTCGAGCAGGCGAAGGCGAAGGTCGCTGCCGCGAAAATCGCCGCGCAGGCGAAAGCCGCGGAACCCGCCGTGCCGGATGCGGGCACTCCCGCGCCCGCGCCCGCTGCGCCGACCGCGCCGGAGGCGGAGGAGAAGCGCGAGGAACTCAGCGGCCCGTCGGTTGACTATACGTTTTCCAATCTCGGCGGCGGCATCGCCACGGCGCGGCTGAAGACGCACGAGGCGGAGCGCGGGATTCGGATGACGCTGAACGAATTTGGCAGCATCCCCATCGGCGCAGTCACGGACGCAGCGGGCGAGGGGACGCGCGTGCCTTTTGAAACCAAAGTCGAAGGCGGCAGCGTGACCTTCGAGCGCACCGACGCGCGGCAGCTCCAGCTCACGAAAAAATTCACCGTCTCGGCGTCCACCGATTTGCGCGAGGACTACATCGTCACGCTCGACGTGACTTTCACAAACCGCGGCGCGCAGGCGCTCGCGTTGCCGGGTTATTTCGTCCACACCGGCTCGTCCGCGCCAGTGCATCAAAAGGACATGGCGACGTACACAGGATTCAAAAGCGACGGCGGAAAACTGATCGACGCGAGCTACTACAATTCCGGCTGGTTTCATCCCGAGCGCCCGGTTTTCACCGTCGCGCAGCCGGGCATCGCGTGGGCTGGGGTGGTCAATCAATACTTCACCACGCTGGTCACGCCGCTGTACCCGGCACCCGTGGCCGGGGCGCTGCCGGTGATGCATGGCGGCTCCGCGGCGTGGGCAAAGCGCTTCGTCATCGGCGACGAGGAGTGGAAGAAAGCCGGACGCTCCGCCGAGGGCAGTGCCATCGTCCGCTATGGAATCGACGGCGCACTCGGCATGCCCGCCTTCACCCTCGAATCCGGCAAATCGCACACCCAGTCCTTTCGCATCTACGCCGGCCCGCGCGAATACGGACGGCTGCGGCTGATGCCGGACGGGCAGTCCGACATCATGGACTTCGGCACGTTTGCCATCGTCAGCAAGACGCTGCTCAACTCGATGAACTGGCTGCACGCGAGGTTTGATGTGTTTTTCCCCAGCGCCAGCTACGCGCTCGCGATCATCGTGCTCACGCTCTGCATCAAGTGCCTGCTCTGGCCGATGCAAAATAAGTCCACGCAGTCGATGAAGCGCATGCAGCTTCTCCAGCCGAAGCAGGCCGAGATTCGCGAAAAGTACAAGGACGACCCGACGCGGATGAACACCGAGGTGATGAAGCTCTACAAGGACTACGGCGTGAATCCGATGAGCGGGTGCCTGCCGATGCTCATCCAGATGCCGATCTTCTTCGGCTTTTTCGGCATGCTCGGCAAAGCGGTCGAACTGCGAAACAGCAAGTTCATCTGGGTGGATGACCTCTCGCAGCCGGACACGATTTTCCATCTCCCCAGCCTCGGCTTTCCGGTCAATGTGCTCCCGCTGGTGATGGCGGGGACGATGCTCTGGCAAATGTCCCTTTCGCCGAAAAGCGGGGATCCCATGCAGCAGCGCATGATGATGTTCATGCCGCTGATCTTCATCGCGTTCTGCTACAACTACGCCTCCGCCTTGGCGCTTTACTGGACGGTGCAGAACCTGTTTTCTGTCGCGCAACTTTACCTGACGCGGAACCAGGCGGCGCCCACGCTGCAAAAGGCCGCCGCGTCGCCGAAGAGAAAATAGCGCGCCCACTTTTTCCTATGAGCCTGAACCCAAAAGATACGTTGGACACGATGCTTGGGCACCTCGGCTTCGTCTGCGAGATCAAGGAAATCCAGCATGACCACGGACTCACGCTCATGGTCTATACGGCGGAAAAGGACCGGCTCATCGGTCGCAAAGGTGAACTCCTCGAAGACCTGCAACTGCTGCTCAACCGCGTGCTCCAGTCGAAGGACAAGGCTGCCGCAAAAGTGCAGGTCGATATCGAGCACTGGCGCGAGATGAAAGACGACGGCCTCGCGCATCGCGTGCGGCAGATCGCGGACATCGTGCGGCAGAGCGGACGCCCGTACCAGCTCGAGCCGATGAACGCCTACGAGCGACGCATCGTGCATAACGCTTTCGCAAACGACCCGGAGATCCAGAGCTGGAGCCCGCCGGACGACGCCCGGCTCAAGCGCATCACTCTGCGCAAGCGCCCGCAGCATCAGCAGCCGGAGGCTTAGAAGATTCCGATATTTCAGACGCGTGTCATCCTGAGCGGAGCGGAGGCGGAAAGGCGGGCGCAGCGCAGTCGAAGTATCCCGCACATTCACGGGCGACATCGCACGATGCGGCGGGATCCTTCGACTGCGTTCCGCCCCCGCTTTTCCACGGCGGAACTCCGCTCAGGATGACACCGTTTTTAGTTCAGTCACGACCGACTACCCGCCGAGCAGCGACATTTCGGCCTTCGGTTCGCGCTGCTTCACGGTCGCGCGGATTTCCGAGTAGCGGTCGTTCCGCGCGCGCCACACCGCGCTGATGATCGCCGCCATTTCCGCATCGCTCGCGCCCGCGCGCAGCGGGGTGCGCAGATCATGGCCGTGGGTGGCGAAAAGGCAGGTGTAGAGCTGCCCGTCCGCCGACAGGCGGGCGCGGGTGCAATCGCCGCAGAACGGCTGCGTGACGGACGTGATGACGCCGATCTCCCCGCCGCCGCGCTGCCGGAAACGACGCGCGACTTCGCCCGGATAGTTTGGCGCAAGCGGCACCGCCTCGCCGAGCCGCGCGATGATCTCCGCCGTGGGCACCACGTCATCGAGCCGCCAGCCGTTCGTGTTGCCCACGTCCATGTATTCGATGAAGCGCAGGATGAAATCGCGCCCGCGAAAATGCTCCGCCATCGCCTCAATCTCGTGATCGTTCACGCCGCGCTTCACCACCCTGTTGATCTTGATCGGCGCGAACCCCGCGGCCAGCGCGGCGTCGATTCCGCGCAGGACGCGATGCACGGGAAAGTCCACGTCGTTCATCGCGCGAAAGGTCGCGTCGTCGAGCGAATCCACGCTCACCGTCAGCCGCCGCAGCCCGGCGGCGCGCAAGGCGGGCGCTTGCTCCACGAGCCGCGAGCCGTTCGTCGTCAGCGTCAGATCGCGCAGCCCGTCGAGCGTCGCGAGCAGCGCCACGAGGCGGTCGAGATTGCGCCGGAGCAGCGGCTCGCCGCCCGTCAACCGCACCTTTTCCACACCGAGCGAAACGAAGACCCGCGCCAGACGCGCATACTCCTCAAAGTTCAGCACCGCGTCCTTTGGCAAAAATTCGTAGCGGTGCCCGAAGACCTCCTTCGGCATGCAATACGTGCAGCGAAAATTGCACCGATCCGTGACCGACAGCCGCAGGTCGCGCAGTGGGCGCGCGCCCAAATCG
>JANXSB010000684.1 GCA_025352865.1 Chthoniobacter sp.
GCGCTGCAGGGGCTGCACCGGAGCCCGTTCCGCGGCCACGGCGCGGAGTTCGACAGCCATCGCGAGTACCAGCCCGGCGACGATCTGCGCTATCTCGACTGGAATCTTTTCGCGCGCCACGGCCGCTATTTCACCAAGCAGTTCCGCGCCGAAACCAACCTCAACCTTTACCTCCTCCTCGACGCCACCGCCTCGATGGGCACCCGCCGCGGGCCGGCCACGAAATTCCGTTACGCTGCCCGCGCCGCCGCCGCGCTCGCGCTGCTCACGCGCCGCACGCACGATTCCGCGGGCGTTTTCCTGCTGCGGAGCAGCGTCGTCGAGGGGCTCCCGCCGAGCGCGCGCCGGGGGCAGTTTCAGGACCTCGTCGCGCTCCTCGAATTCGCCACGCCATCCGGTGCCGCCGACCTCGGCAATGCGATGGACGCGATCCTCGACACCTGCCGCCGCCGCGGAATCGTGGTCGTCTTCTCCGATTTTTTCGACACCGAGGAATCGCTCATGCGACTCCTCCGCGCCCTGCGCCAGCAAGGCCATGAGGTCATCGCCTTCCAGACCCTCGACCCGTGGGAATGCGCGCTGCCCGAGACTGGCGACTTTGAATTTGCCGATCTCGAAACCGGCCAGACGCTCAAGACCAGCGCCCCCGAAATCCGCGACAGCTACGCCCGCGCCGTGGCCGCGTGGCGCGAAGATTTGCGCCGCCAGTGCGAAGCCGCGGGCATCGGCTGGATCAGCGCCATGACCACCGACCCGCTCGTCAAAATCATCACGCACTACCTCCTGCATGCGCGGTCGTCAGGCCGCTGACAGACGCTTCATCAGGGGCTCCGGAAAAATTGCTGATGCGAGGGGAAAGCCGCACCTCACCGCGCAGGCATCCTGCCAATCGGGTCGCTGGTCGTGGCCTCGATGAAGACATCCATCTGCTGGCCCACGAAGAGCGCCGCGCTGCCCGCCTCGATTTCGTAGATGACCTGGAGCACGCGCGTGTCCACGCGCTCGGTCGAGTCGCCGGTCAGCGAGCGCTTCGGAATGACCAGCGGCTCCATGCGCACGAATTTCAGCGGCACTTTCACCTCGGGATTTCCGCGCACCTGCGCGACGGCGGGCGCGGCGGTGCGAAAGCGCGACGCTTCGTGCTCGTCGATGTCCACGCGCAGGTGCAATGGGCGCAGCCGCCCGAGCGTGAGGAGCGCTGTCGCCGTCTGGCCTGCGGGCGCAAATTCGCCGGCGCGCACCTTCACCTGGAGCACATCCGTATCCATCGGCGCGCGGACGGTGCTGCGCTCGATGTCGATCTCCGTCGCGCGCACCTGGGCGCGCGACGACAGGACTTCGGCCTTCGCCTCGCGGAGGCGGCCCTCGGCGATCTTGCGGGCAAAGTCGCGCCGCGAAAATTCATCGGCGCTGGCAACCTTCGAGTCCCGCAAAACCTGCGCGCGCTTGTACTGATCCTCCGTGTCGGCCAGCGCGTTCGCGACCGTTTCGACTTTCGCCTCGGCCACGGCCAGTGCCGCCTGCCGCACGCCGAGTTCCGCGGCGAGGCGGCGGTCGTCGAGTTGAAAAAGCGGATCGCCCACCTTCACCTGCCGCCCGGCACCGACGAAGACTTTCGCCACGACGCCCGCCAGTTCCGTGCCGATCGCGACGTTCTCGGTGTTCCCCTCGATCAGGCCGACGCCGGCCAGCGTCTGCTCGAATTGCGAAACCGGCGGCGGCACCGGCGGGTCGCTTTTCACCCGGCGCGGATGCGTGCGCATCACCGAATACGTGGCGTAGGCCACGGCGATGACGGCGAGAATTGGCAGGAGCAGGCGGGTCATGGCGAGGGCGTTTTGGGTCTCGCAATGCGGCCGTCATCAAGATGCGCGATGGTGTCGGCGAAACGGAAAACGCGTGTGTCGTGGGTGACGACAATGACCGCGCTGTCGGGCCGCAGCGCCGCAGCGGCGAGCAATTCCATGACGGCCTCGCCGGCGGCATGATCGAGCGCCGCGGTCGGCTCATCGCAAATGACCAGCCGCGGCTGATGCACCAGCGCACGGGCGAGGGCCACGCGCTGCTGCTCGCCGCCGGAGAGCTTCGTCGGAAACGCCCGCACGCGCGCCTCGAGGCCGAGCTGCACGAGCAGTTCCGTGCCGCGGGCGATAGCCGCGCGGCGCTTCCAGCCCGCGGCGAGCAGCGGCACCGCGGCGTTCTCCGCGGCGGTCAGCGCGGGCAGCAGGTTGCACTGCTGAAAGACGAAGCCGAGATGCCGCCGACGGAATTTGATGCGCTCCCGGCCCGACAGTCCCGCCACATTTTCGCCGAACAACTCGACCGAACCGCGCTCCGCATTGAGCAGGCCGGCGATCACCGAGAGCAGCGTCGTCTTTCCGCAGCCGCTCGGGCCGACGATGAAACTCAGCTCGCCAAATCGCGCGCGGAAATCCACGCCGCGCAGCACTTCTATGCGCGCCGTTTCCTCGCCGAAGGATTTCCAAAGGTCGCGGCAGAGAACCGCCGGAATGCTCGCGGGTTTCGGTTTCATGCGCGAAAGACGGCGGCGGGTTCGAGCACGAGCACGCGCCTGATGCTGAGCAGGCTGGACGCGATGACCACGAAGAAAATGCACACCGCGCTCAACGCCACGTTTTGCCACGGCAGGATCATCCCGCGCGCGGCGACGAAGATGTGCGCGATCGTATCGAAGAACCCCGCCGCAAGGCCGGTGCCAAGCGCGAACCCGATCACGCCGGCCATGCCCGCCTGCAGCAGGATCATCCCGACGAGCCGCGCATCGGTCACGCCGATGGCTTTCAGCGCGGCGAACTGTTTCAGGTTCTCGATGGTGAAAAGATAGAACGTCTGCCCGGCGACGACCGCGCCGACGAGAATCGCGATGGCGATGGTGATGCCGAAATTCACCGGAATACCGGTATGCATCAGCGTGTAGCGGATGCAGTCCCACACGAATTCGTCGCTCGTCCGCGCGCGCAGTCCCGTGTGCGCGGCGATGCGCCACGCGAGTTCCTTGGGCGTGATGCCCGCCTGCGGACGCGCCAGCACGAAGCCCATCTGACTGCGCTCGAGGCCCTGGAAATTCACCGCCACGCTGTAGCGCGTGTGGATCAGCGGGAAGCTGATGAAGGTCGCGGACGCGTCCGAGATGCCGACGATGCGCACGAGGTGGTCGTTAAGTTGTAGCGCGCGGCCGAGCTGCAACGACTCGCCCGGATAAAGCAGCTCGTAGCCGGCCTTATCGACGACGATCGAATCCGGCTCGCGCAGCCGCTCCCACGAACCGAGCAGCATTTTTCGCGGCACACCGACGAGCGTCACGTCATCGAGGCCGAGCACCGAGGTCTGCGCAAAGCGGCCCGCGTCCGTGCGCGCGACCGGCATGCCTTTGAAAAGCCGCACCGCCCACTCGACGCCCGGCACGCCGCGCACGCGCGTGAGGTCCGTGTCCTTCAGCGCCTTCGACTCCTCGAAATACTGCGTGTCCGCGTCCATGACCCACACCTCCGCATCAGTCACATCGGCGATGCGCGCGCCCGTGCGCTTGAGGATGCCGGCGAAAATCGACGTCTGGTTTTCCAGCAGGAACGTGGAGAACGCGATGGCGAAAACCAGCCCGAGATATTTGCCGCTGTCGCCGGTAAGCATGCGGAGCGCGACGAAGTTCATGCGTGCGCGCGAATGCTCTGCCGCACGCCCGCGAGCGAGAAGGCGTGGATGTGTTCAACCAGCGTGTCGATCGACGGCGGCTTGTCTTTGAACCGCGGCGCGAGCGCCTCGATCAGCGGCCGGTGATGCACGTAAAAAAGACACTGCCCGACGATGCTCAGGCCGAGCATCGTCAGCCGCTCCTCGCCAAGCCCGCCCGCGCCGAGATCCTTGAGAATCTTCCGCAGTTCCACCGCCTGCGGGCGCGTCGCCTCTTCGATGAGGCCCGTCAGCGCGCCCGTTGGCTCCGTCATCTCGCGAGCCATCAGCACGCCGTGCCACTTCGGCCGCTTTGGGTGCAGCAAACGGCGGAGGAACCAGTCGATGAACGCCCGCAGCCGTTGCGACGGCGTGCCTTCGTCAAAACGGCACGGCCCGCCGAGTTCCGCCGCGGCACAGTTACATTGCCGCAGCACCGCGGCGTAAAGTTCCGCCTTGTCGCGAAAGTGGTAGTTGATCGCCGCGATGTTCACTCCCGCCCGTTCAGTGATCTGCCGCACCGTGGCACGGTGAAAACCGTGCTCGGCGAACACTTCGCCAGCGGCATCGAGAAGACGAGTGCTCGTGATTTTGACAGTGGGAGATTCTGCGGAGATGGACATTGAAACAAATGTTTGAAACAGATGTATCAAGCGTTCGATCAAAATGCAAGTATCTCGATTCCCGCAAACACGATCGCGTCTCCATTGGCCAGTGGTTGACGTATTGCTTGCTACTCTTCAGTCTTTCGCCTGTCATGAATTCGGCAACTACGGTCAACCATCGCCCGGAAATCGACGCCGAGCAGCGGTCTCGGGTAGAGAAGTCGGTCCGTTACATGAAAGAAAATCTGGTCAAATGGGATGCCAAGCTTTCCAACGCTGACCTTGCCCGCGTCGCTTGCTACGAGGAGTCTCATCTCATCCACCTTTTCAAGAAATTAACGGGCACCAGTCCTCACCATTTTCTTGCAAGTCTGCGAATTCAGAAAGCAAAAGAACTACTTCTCACCACAGACGCATCTGTTACGGATATTGCGCTGCAAGTCGGCTATCAATCGTTCCCGACATTTTCCCGCACGTTTACTGATTACGTTGGTCTCTCTCCCTCGGAGTTTCGCAAGGCTCCCAGAACCGTAGCTGCATCAGAACTTATCATTGCCGCGAAGAATTTCATCGCGCGCAACCATGTCCCCGTTTCGGTTCCTGTATGACATCCGATCTGAGCCACTGATCGGGCTGCGAGTGCTCGGCGCGACAAGGTAGCCTTTCCTTCTTGCAGGTAAGCGCTAGGAAAGTGCCGTGCTCAGGCTCATCATTGTCATCACACACGGAATTCTTCATCTCGTCGGCGTGGCTTCGG
>JANXSB010000629.1 GCA_025352865.1 Chthoniobacter sp.
CACGATGTTCCAAAGTTTCGCGCGGTAGTTGAGGTCAAAGGACACAATCGCGCCCGCCGCTTTCGCCGCCTGCATGCCCTCGATGATGACCTCCGCCGTCGTCGGCGAGAGCGCGGCGAAAATGCCGCCGCTGTGGAACCAGCGCACGCCGCCGGCAAAGATCGCCTGCCAATCGAAGTCGCCCGGCTTGAGCTGCCCGGCGGCCTCGTTGCAGCGGTTGTAGAAAACGACCGGCGCGCGCACGCCCTGCCCGCGGTCACTATAGACGGTCGCCATGTTCGGGCCATGCACGCCGTCGTGTTTGAAGTTTTTGTAGAAAGGCTTCACGCCCATCGCCCGCACGCGCTCGGCGATGAGATGGCCGATGGGATAATCGACCATCGCGCTGGCGATGCCCGTTTTGAGGCCGAAGCAGTCGGCGAGATTCGCCGCGCAGTTGAATTCGCCGCCGCTGACGTGGATGGCGCATTGAGTGGCCTTGCGGAAAGGGATGATGCCGGGATCGAGGCGGTGGATGAGCGCGCCGAGGGACACGAAGTCCAAGGCACCGCTCGCGGGAATATTGAGGCCGTATTTCATGCGGATGTCAGATGATTGGTGAGTGGTTGTTGATGCGGATTTTTCCATGACGAATCCACTGGCCGCGAAGACGGGGCGGATTCGAGGGGCGCGGAGTATTGGCGAAACGCGCCGCGCTTGTCTTCAAAAAAGCGCGGGCGGATTCCCGGTTGACGCCCCGGTGCGGTTCGCTTACCTCTCCGCCCTCGCATTTGCGAACGGCGGAGTAGCCAAGTGGGAAGGCCGAGGTCTGCAAAACCTCTACGAGTGGGTTCGACTCCCACCTCCGCCTCGCTAATGCATCGGTGTCCGGCAGTTTCCGACCATTACTGCGGATTCCACGAAAACATGCTGCGCATCGCGGTTTCGTGAATGGGGCGAAAATCCGGGGTGCGGGCGGTGACGATGACGGCGACACGCTCGCGCTCATTCCAATCCACGAAGGCCACGGAGGTGGTGAAGCGGCGGCCCTGCGCGGCGTAGGAAAAGGTGAACTCGTGGCTGGGCAGCCCGCTGAGCATGAAGACGTTGGCGGCTTCTCCTTCGCGCATCGCGTCGGCGGCATCCTGCGGCAACTGGGCGAGACACCATTTTTCGAGATCCTCGGTGGCACCCTGCGGAAGCGGTTTGCGCGGGCGGACGCGGAGCAGCAGCACGGCGTCGGGGATCGCCGGCGGATACAGGCTGAGCGTGCCGGCCCCGGCGCTGACGTTCCATTTCACGGGCGGCTGGTAGGCGATTTTTTTTCCGGCGTCGGTGAAGAAGACGATCGGAATCCGGACGCCTTCCAAATCGCGGAAGCTGGCCTCGGGAGTGAGGTCGAGCGCTTTCCCCGGAAAGGGTGCAAGTGTGAGGACGAGGGCGAGAAGACGGAGTTTCATGGCGTCAGCGAGAGACCCAGCGGCCGCGTTCGTAGGTGCGGGCGACGTGGAAGCCCGGCGGGTTGTTATCGAGGAAAAGGGTGTCGTAATACCAGCGGCGGTTCGGGGGCGAGTAGCTGGCGTTACCCCACGGGCCGGTGGCCTGCTCGCTGTCAAAGAGCAGCGCGAGCGCGCCGTAGATGGTGAGGTAGTCGCCGCTCCAGTTTTCGTGGAAGCGGCTGAAGTTTTCGATGCCGCCGCTGTAGGAGGCGGTGGTCGTGGGGACGTTGCCGGCGACGATGGCGGTATTGATCGTGGTGCTCGAGGCGTCATGGCTGCTTGCGCCGTCGTTCCAGGCGTTGGACAGGATGTTCACCGCATCGGCCACGACGGCCGACGGGGCGCGCGTGTAGCCGGAGATGACGGGGCTGGGATTGTCCACCGGTGGCGTATAGGTCGTGGTGGTGTTGGAGGCGGGCTGCGTGCTGGAGGTGCTGCCGGTGTTATAGTCACCTTGGATATAGGCGATGTTCGGCGTCACCACGGTCAGCCCCATGCTCGGCAAGGTCGCACCTTTGACCAGCTTCACGCCGCGGTGCTTCGAGTTGGCGCTGGTGACAGTGGTCGCGGCACTGGTTGCAGAATTGACCAGCTTTGTGCTGATATTGTTACCAGCAGTGGTGCCGGCGCTCGTGTCTTTGATGTAAAGGAGCAGGCCGTCGCCGCCAGTTCCAAGAGGGCCGCCGGCATTGTCGAAAATCTTCGGCGTGCCCGTGAGGGCAGCATTGATCTGGCTCACATCCATCGTCACGACGCGGACGTAGTCGCCTTCGCGAATGTCGTTGATCGCCGTGTTCGTGGTTAGCGCCGCGTTGATCGCCACGTATTCTGAATTCCCACCGGAGAGCGCGGTCGTGGAGGCTCCTTTGTAAATGGTGACGTTATTGCTGGCGTCCACGTAGATGCGGTAGTCGGCGCTCTTAGTCAGGCGGTCGCTCGTGCCGGAGTCGAGCTGCAGCGGATCGGGGTTGGTCGAGCCGACGGTCATTTGCTCTTCGATCAA
>JANXSB010000001.1 GCA_025352865.1 Chthoniobacter sp.
TTCTGCTCGAGTTCCTGGAGGGCGACGAGCGCTTTGGCGCATTCGAGTTTCGCGGCGTTGGCCGCGCCGCGGGCGTCGCGGTTCGGGATGGGAATGCTGACGATGGCGCCGACGGTCCACGCGGTCTGGTCGCGGGAGCCGATGTGGTTGAAGCTGGAGCCGAAGTCGTTTTCAAAGCCGAGGAGCGCGAGACTGCCGGTGAGGTCGAAGCGCGGGAGGACGGCGTTTTTCGTGTAGGCGAGGGTGATGTGGCGGCGCTCGATGTCGAGGAGGGCCTGGCGGTAGTCGGGCCGCAGTGCGAGGGCTTCGCCGATGCCGGCGGGCACGTCGGCGCGGAAGGCGGGCGAGGGCGGCGGCATGATCTCGACGCGCACGTCGAGCAGGCGCTCGATGTCATTGGTGACGAGTTGTTTCAAAAGGTTTTCGTCATCGAGCACGGTGCGCTGGGCGAGGATGACGCCCTACTCGCGCGCGGCGACTTCGGCGCGGGCCTGGGTGACCTCGAGCGGGGACATGACGCCGATTTTCACGCGCGCTTCGTTGTCGGAAAAAAGCTGGCGGGCGAGTTCGCGGGAGCGCTCGGCGACGCGGAGGTTTTCGTGGGCAAAGTGCAGTTCGTTGTACTCGAAGGTGGTGGTGGTGATGATGTCGATGATGCGGCTTTTCAAGGCCCACTCGGAGACGAGGACGTTGTTCCGCGCGATGCGGACCGCGGCGAGATTCACGGCGGTGCCGGCCCCGCGGAGGAGCGGCTGGGTGAGGGTGAGGCTGGCGGTGGTGGCGATGTTGTCGGTGAACTGATTGAAGATGCCGAGGCTGTCGCGCTGGCCGAGGCCGAGGTCATAGGTGAGGCCGATGGAGGTCGCGCCGGTGAGGCCGGCGCTGAGGTTGTCGAGGCGGTTGACGCTGCGGATGGGGAGGCGCACGCCGGTGTCGAAGACGGTGCGCTGGGAGGTTTCGTTGCGCTGCACGCTGAGGTCGAAGACGGGATCGAAATGCCCGAGCGCGCTGGTCACGGCTTCTTTGGCGATGCGCGGTTGGTAGCGCTGGACTTCGATGGAAAAGTTTTTCGCCAGCGCTGCCTGGATGGCGCTCTCGCCCGTCAGGCGCAGCGTCGTGGGGCGGGCGGGCGCGGCGGTTTCATCGGCGAAAACGGCGGGCGGCAGCGCGGGGAGGAGCGCGAGGAGGAGGAGAGGGCGGAAGTTCAAAGCGATGAGGCGCGTGTGTGTCTCATAATCTCGCGCGGCGGAGGAATCTTAATCGCAAAGGCGGGGGGCGTGGTGGCGAGCATGGCGCAGTGAAGAAAAATATGAGGTATGAGGTATGAAGGATGAGTGATGAACCGCCATTCTTGCCGCATCACTCATCCTTCATACCTCATCCTTTCTCCGCCGAGCCTCCGGCATTTGACACTGCTTTCCGCCGCTCCTACGCTGGCGGCCTTTCGCAGACCAAACATGCCCGCCGCATCCCCCATCACCCGACAGACTGTCGGCCAGACTTTCACCGTCGCGCTCGGCGTGCTCGGGATGGGCGTGGTGCTGCAGCTCGGCGCGGTGGGGTGGGCGTTCATCGCGCGGAATCATGCGCAACCGGACTTCGGCGACCTGCCGACGATGGCGCGGCTGAGTTCGCCCGCGGGTCTGCGCCCGGATTTCGACAGCACGCCTTTTGACGAAACGCCAGACGCCACGACACTCACGACCGACCCGAATGCAACTGATCTGCCGCGCAAGCCAGTGCCCGTCCCGGCGGGCTCGCAGAAGACGGTGGACGCGGTGCCGCAGACGCGCTTCGACGAGCTGATCCTGCAGGGCAAACAGCTCCGCGAACGCGGCGACACAGCCAGCGCGCTGGTGAGATTCCGCGAAGCTGCGGCGATGGATGCGCGCAACCCGATCGCCATCGCGGAACTGGCGGCGACGTATGAAAAAATGCGCCTCCCCGACCGCTCGTCCGAGCAGTGGAAACGCATTTACGAGATGGGCGACGCGGCGGGGATTTATTTTTCGCTCGCCGAATCAAAGCTCAAGGAAACGCAGGCGCGCGCGATTCTCGAAGCGATGCCCAACGCGGGCGGGCAGGGCGGGCCGCCGCCGGATACGACGGTGATGATCGAGGGCATCGCGCCGGGTGCGCTGCTCGGGCTGGGGAAGATTCGGACGGAGGATCAGGCGGACGCGGAATCGCAGAAAAAATTCACGCTGCACATTCCGGTGCGAGCGCGGCCGCGGGCGAAAGTGGAGGTGCATGACCTCGTCATTCACGTCATGTTTTACGACAAGGTGGATGGAAAAAACGTGGTGCAGACGAGCGCGAACGTGGGCTCGAAA
>JANXSB010000102.1 GCA_025352865.1 Chthoniobacter sp.
CCCACAAATGCCGCCGCGCGCCTCGCGGCGGCGGTGGCTTGGCGTTGGGCGAAAATCTCGGTCGCATTGCGCGGTCATTTTCTCGCGAAGAGCGGCGCGACGTACATCCGCTGGCGCTGGCCTTGGCCGCTGCGGAAGCCATTTCAGCGCGCGTCGATCCGGCTCTACTCGCTGGGCGGCGGGGTGGGGGATGAGCTGATGTGTACGCCGGTCTTTCGCGAAATCCGGCGGTGCAATCCGGCGTGCCGGATCACGTATCTTTCGCGCTATCCCGAGATGTTTCGCGCGAATCCGCACCTCGATGCGGTGGAGGAGTTTTCGGTCGAGGGAAGCCGGAGCGCTTTCGAGCTGAGCTATCTGCCCGTTTACCCGCCGCCGCGTCCGCTGATCACGCTGATGGGCGAATGCGTGGGCATGGAGATGAGCGCGACGCAGCTCGATCCGCCGGACGTTTCGCCGAGCGCGGAGGTGCGGGAAAAGATCGCCGCCATCGCCGGGCGGCGCATCGTGGTGCAGCCGCGGGCGAGCCACTGGACGCCGAACAAAGCGTGGCCGGCGGAGTCGTGGAAGGCGCTGATTGAAATGCTGACGGAGCGTTTCGAGGTCATCGAGGTCGGCACGCAGCCGCTGTTTCCGTCGCACGATTTCGGGCCGCGGTTTCATTCGTTCGCGGGCGCGACGATGCTCACGGACTTTGTTTGGATCATGTCGCAGGGCAGCGTGTTTGTGGGGCCGTCGTCGGGCGGGATGCACATCGCGAATGCCTTTCGTGTGCCGTCGGTCATCATCTTCGGCGGGTACGAATCACCGATTGGCTACGGCTACCCTGGCACAACTTTTTACAGCCCCGTGCCGTGTGCGCCGTGCTGGACGACGGTGCCGTGTCCGTACGATTTGAAATGCCTGCGGATGATCGCGCCGGAGACGGTCTTCGGTGCGGTGTGCAAAGCCGCCGCGGGCTGAGCGCCGCTACGCTTTCCGCGCCTCGAAGATCATCGTCTCGAATTCATTGATCGTGTCGCCGACGATGCGGCCGTGGTGTTCGAGTCCTACGAGGTTGTCGTCCGCGCTCGCGCCGATTTGCACGGGGGCGATCGTGGCGAAGCCGGCGAGCTTCATCGCGTGGAGCATGCTCTCGGGGTCATAGACAAACTGGTGGGTGAAATCCCAAAAGAAATTGTTCACGACGAAAGCGGGGAGGTGCGCGGTGTTTTCGCGGATGTATTTGTCGCTCACGAGGCGGGTGTATTCGGTCTGCGCGGCGCCGTGGCGCTCGGTGAGGAGGGAGGCGAGGCAGAGGAGGTTCGGCGTGGAGAGGCGGAGGACGCCGCCGGGTTTCAAAATGCGGCAGCACTCGCGAAGCATGACCTGGCCGAGACGAAACGGGAAATGCTGGATGACGTGCTCGCTGTAGATGTAGTCGAACGTGGCGGTGGCGATGGGAAAGGGCGCGGTCGCATCGAGGTAGAGGACCATGGAATACTCGGGGGAAACATCGGCGTTGAGCCAGCCGTCGAGGAGATTGTGGCCGCAGCCGACGTGCAGTTTGCGCACGGGGTGGGCGGCGCAGTAGCGGGCGATCTGGCCGGCCTGGGCACCGGCCCAGCGCATCACGCGGACATCGCCCGGCAGCGCGCGAAAGGCGTTTACCACTCCGGCGACGGAGCGAAGTTTTTTGATTTGGTTTCTCATGGCGGAATGGGGCGTGTTCAGACTCCGAGGATGACCATCTCGGAATGCAGGTTGTCGATTTGCTCCGGGCGCAGCCGGGAGCGGAAAAGCCGCGGTGCCTTCAGCCCGGCGGGGCGCGAGGCGGGGATGGCGTGGCCGCGGAGGAAGCGCTCCTCGATCATCGTGAAGAGCGTGCGGTTGGCGCGGAAAAGCTCGAACTTCACGAGGTTCAGCGCGGCGAGAAAAAGGTCGAGATGGCCGATGTGATGGATGTGCGAAAACGTGACGCGTCGGCCCGGCGTGCGCGTGAAGGCGATGTAGCAGCGCGCGCTTTTTCCGTAGATGAGCAGGTGCTGGCACATCTGCGCGCGGTGCTGCTCGAAGGCGGTGCGCTCCGGGCCGTCGAGCAGGTCGGCGATGCGCTGCGGATCGCGCGTGGCGCGGAAGCCGGAGGTCAGCGGCCGCGTGGGCGTGGGCAGCAGGATGCGGAGGCTCGAATCGAGATGTTGCAGGCCCATTTGCTCGTAGAATGGGAGATGGACGCGCATGGGGGTGAGCGCCGTCATGGTGTCGCACGGGACGGAGAGCGCGGCGGCCATGAGTTCGAGGCTCTGTGCGCGGTAGGCGGGTTCGACGTACCAACTATTCACGTTGCACCAGCGCTCGCGGCGGCCCGCGATGAGGCGGTCGGAATATGTGGTGCAGACGATGCCGGTGAGGCGCTCGCCATCGCGCAGCACGAGCGCGCGCGCGGGCTCATCGACCGTCCAGGTGTAGGCAAACAGCCGCTGCCAGCGCTCGCGGGTGATGTGCGGGTTGTTCGTCTGGAAATTTTGCAGCAGCGGATAGACCGCCTCGAAGGCGTCGGCCCCGACTGTCTCGATGCGCGCGATGCCCATGACTAGTGCGCGGTGTAGCCGCCATCGACTACGAGCGTGGTGCCGGTGATCCAGCGGGCGGTGTCGGCGAGGAGAAAGGCGGCGGCATGCGCGACATCGCGCGGCTGG
>JANXSB010000123.1 GCA_025352865.1 Chthoniobacter sp.
GGTCTTGAGCCCGCTGAAGCTGAAAGCGAAGTCGTCCGAGTGGAGCATGCTGCGCGGAAAATCCACGCGCGCCGGATCGCCGCCGCTGGCGAGGCGGTTGACATTCGGCCCGCCGGGATACGGGAGCCCGAGCAGCTTGCCGACTTTGTCGAAAGCCTCGCCCGCCGCATCGTCCTGCGTCTGGCCGAGCAGGCGGTATTTTCCAAACGCCTCGATCTCCACGAGCAGCGTGTGCCCGCCGCTGACGATGAGCGCGACGGCGGGGGGGATTTCCGCCGCACCGAAAAACGGCGAGAGCAGGTGGCCTTCGAGATGGTTGATCGCGAGCCACGGCTTGCGCCGCGCTACGGCCAGCCCTTTTGCCACCGACGTGCCGATCATCAGCGAACTCGCCAGCCCCGGCCCGCACGTCGCCGCAAAAGCGTCCATCTCGTCCATCCGCACACCCGCCGCCGCAAGCGCGCCCGCGATGACCGGCTTCAGCGCCCGCAGATGATTCCGCGACGCCACCTCCGGCACCACTCCGCCATACGGCGCGTGGATGGCGATCTGCGAAGCCACCTCGCTCGCGAGCAATTCGCCGGCGCGCAGCACCGCCGCCGCCGTCTCGTCGCACGAGGTTTCCAGCGCCAGCACGAGGCGCGGGGCGTGATTGGTGATTGGTGATTGGCGATTGGTGAACACAGGTGCGCGTGCTGACAGACGAACGCTTCGCCATTCTTACCAATCACCCATCACCATCCACCAATCACTTCTTCCCCGTCTTCTCCGCGTAGATCATCACGCCCTTGAGCGCATCGACCGCGCGGTCGAGCTGCGGGTCGCGGAAGCTCGCGAGGTCTTTGCGCTCCGCCTCGGTCATCGAGTCCTCGCGCCGCACGAGCATGAGCATGCGCTCCTGTTCGGGGGTCATCGTTGCGCGAATGGTCGGCGCGACGCCGTGCTCGTGGATGACGTTGTGGCTGGGCGTGTAGTATTTCGCCGTCGTCAGGCGCATGGCCGAGCCGTCCTGGAGTTGGATGACGCTCTGCACGGAGCCTTTTCCAAAAGTCGTCTCGCCCACAAGGATCGCGCGGTTGAGGTCTTTCAACGCGCCCGCGACAATCTCCGAACCGCTCGCCGAGCCGGTATTCGTCAGGATCGCCAGCGGGTAGCGCGGGCGCGGCTTGGTGGTGTCGGCGGTCAGGTACTTGCGATCCTGCGATTGCACGCGGCCTTCAGTGGAAACGACGAGCGTCTTCGGCGGGAGAAACTGCCCCGCGACATCGACCGCGGAATTGAGCAGCCCGCCGGGGTTGTAACGCAGGTCGAGCACGAGCGCCTGCATGCCCTGCTTCTCGAGTTCATCGAGTTTCTTCGCGAGATCGTCCGCCGTCGGCACATTGAATTGCGTGATCCGCACATAGCCGACCTTGAACTCCCCGCCCTGCTCCGCTGGCAGAATCTTCGCGTCCTTCACGCTCGCGACCTTGATGTTCTCCCGCACCATCGCGAAGTCCTTAATCTCCTTCGTCGCCGGGCGCAAAATGGTCAGCGTCACCTTCTGCCCGGCCTCGCCGCGGAGGATATTGATGGCCTCGCTGAGATCCATCTTCTCCGTCGATTGACCGTCGATCTTGATGATCTGGTCATTCGGCAAAAGCCCCGCGCGAAACCCCGGCGTGTCCTCCATCGGCGTGATGATGATGAGTGCCCCTTCGCGCTGCGAGACGACCACGCCGAGCCCGCCGAAGCGGCTGTTCGTGTCGTCCTGCATGCCTTTGAAATCCCGCGGCTCCATGAACTGCGAATGCGGATCGAGATCGCCGAGCATGCCCCGCATCGCGGCGTGCGTGAGCGCCTCGTAGCTGACCTTTTTCTCGTCCACATAATCCTGCCGCACGAGCTGCATGGCCCGCGCAAAGACCGCGATGCTCGCATACCCCGAGTCGTCCTTTTCCTGCGCCCCGACCGCCTGGTAAACGCGCACGCCGACGGCGACGTTGAAGACCACAAGGACAACGAGGAGACTTTGCAGGAGTCGTTTTTTCATGGGCGAAAAAGTAGCACGCCCCCGCGGCTTGTAAAACCTGTCCTGGAGCGTGGATTTCCTCAGAATCTCAAACTTGGACACATCAGCCGGGCAAACCGCTGCGGGAATGCTGGCGTTCTGCCAGAAGGATCTGCCGCCTTCCTCGCGGCACTCGAAAAATGAGCGAGATACTCTCAGACTTACGACCATGACCTCTCCCACGCACCCAAAAGCGCCGACATATTTGCAGCGCGGGCTTTTCGACGGGCTGAAAAGCTTCCGCGAATTGGAAGCCCGCATCAGCGCGCTCGCGACCGCGCAGGAACGCGGCGAGGCCTTTGAAGTTTTCGCCGAGGCCTATCTCGCCACGGTCGCCGTGGAGAAGGCGAAGCAGGTCTGGCCCGGCGCCAGCGTCCCGCCGTCGGTGCGCAAGCGGCTGGCTCTGACC
>JANXSB010000151.1 GCA_025352865.1 Chthoniobacter sp.
GTCAACAAAGACGCTCTGGAGGTGGGAGGAAAATTCCCCGCCCAAGGAGATGGCTCCGGGCACGGGCTCCTCGGGGGCGATGATTTTGCCTTTGGCTTCTTTCCCGGTCGGGCCGTAGAGCGGCTGGCCGGCTTGGTTCGAGCCTGGAGTCAGCAGGGCGATGAAGCCAAGTGTCAGGGCGATGGACGAAGTGAGAGGTTTGCGCATGGTGTGTTTTGTTTGGGATGGAGTTTCACGGGTGAAACTTTTGCGCGTTGTCTGCGATTGGCGGATGGATGTCAAAACTTTCATTCGCAAAAGCCCTGCGCGCATGCAGCCGGGTGCGGCGCGAATGGAAGCGTCCGCGTCCGCTTTGGAAAACAAACCAGCCGCTGGCGAGACAAGGCAAGCCAGCGGCTGGAGTGGATGAGGTATGGGACGAAATGCCCGATGGAACTCTAGGTTGGAGGAATCGTCGCTCTCGGTGCTGGCCGTGGCACCGGAACGAAGCCGATAACGTTCGTGCTCGTCTTGGTCGAGGTCTTGTCGCTTTCCTTGATCTCGCCGGACTTCACCGTTTTCACGTCATGGGAGCGGATAACCATGTCGCTCAGACGCTCGCGGAAGTCGCGCTCGCGCGGACGGAAGGCGTCGCCTGCGCCCTCGAACGGATTGCGTCCGCTGAACAGATTGAAGAACGAGAATGGCACCGTGGCGCGCACGCCCGCGGACCAGTGGCCACCTTTGACATACCCGTCGTTCCACCATTCCACATTGCCGATGAGGCCGGGCAGGAAGTGCGCTTCGAGCCGTGACTTGAAGCCCTCGAAGTCATGGCCGAACGGATTGTCGTAATGGTAATAGCCGCCGAAGACGCGCGTCTCCATGTAGCGCTCCACGCCGGGAATGAGGAAGCCCACCTCCGCGTTCCAGCCTTCGAGTTCCGCCTCAAACGTATTGAAGGTCCGTGAGCGCCTGCTGCTCGTGACGTTTTGGAACACCACGGGTCCCTGCTGACCCACGGGGCCGAACGTGGTCCTTCTCGAATGCCGGTGGGCACTGCTCGTGAGGATGTCGCTGCTGTCCGGCAGGTAGTAGTTAAAGCGCGCATCAATCCAATGCGTGAGGATTTCCCCGCCGAAGCCGAGGGAGTGAAACTGATTGTCGAACTGGCTGTCGATGGCGTCATAGAAGGCATTCGCCCCGACGATGACATCGTGATCCGGCACGAGATAGCGCACCCCGAGGCCATAGCTGGAGACATACTGATGGCTGTCATTGTAGCTGTTGCGCGTGTCCAGGAAGACGACCGCATTGCCCGGACGCCAGAAAGGCGTGAGCGAATCCAGATACACGGTCTGCAGGTGCTCGGAGAACTGTCCGCCGATGGTGATGGCTCCCGGCACCGGATCGAGGGGAGGAACGGTCTTGTCTTTGGTGTCTTTCCCGGTCGGGCCGTAGAGCGGCTGGCCGGCTTGGTTTGAGCCCGGCGACAGCAGGGCGATGAGGCCGAGCGTCAGGGCGATGGAGGAGGCGAGAGGTTTGCGCATGTGTAGGTTTGGTTGGGTTGCAGCTTCGGGGTGAAACTTGCGCGCGGGTTTTGGAGATCGGCTGTGCGCAAGTCAAACATCATTTCCCCACAGCTATTTCGCCGCGTCGATGAGCTGGCTGAATTTC
Organism: Chthoniobacter sp.; assembly: GCA_025352865.1. Taxonomy (GTDB): domain Bacteria; phylum Verrucomicrobiota; class Verrucomicrobiia; order Chthoniobacterales; family Chthoniobacteraceae; genus Chthoniobacter. The sequence goes on from JANXSB010000151.1 coordinate 1,657, forward strand.
TCGAGATCGCGGTAGTTATTTTGCCAGGTCGTGTACATCACGCCCGTCACGCTGCCCGGCACCGCCTTCGCCGCCGCCAGCCACTCCGCGATCTGCGCCGGGTCGCTGTCGTAGTAGCCCGCGATGACCTGCTTCTCCTCGCGATCCGCAAACCACTTCAGGCTCTCCGCGCGCTTGCCAAAATTCCACTGCATGATCGAGACATCGCGATCCAGCCCCTCCCACGCGCCGGTGATCGGCCCATTCACGAGATAGTACGGCCCTTTCACCGCGTTGTGATTCGGGTCAAACATGTCGTTCCACGTATAGATGCGCCCGCCCGGATTCACCTCCCGCAGGATCGCCGCGCACCGCTTCACGTTATCCGCGAGCAACTGCCCCGGCGTGAGATGCCGCGCCACGCACGCCGCGCACCAGTTCATCACGCGGATTTCATCGTGCGACATCATGTAAGCCTTCGCCCCCCACGCCTTGTGCAGCCGCACCGCCTGGTCCCGCAGCAGCTCATAGGTCTTCGGCTCGGAAAGACAGATCGTCGCCTGATGATCGTACACCGTCACGCCGTGGTAATAGCTCGCGAGCAGCTTCGTCCCGTCGGGCAGTTTCACCTTGAGCTGCGGCGGCTCGTGAAAGGTGTCGTATTCCCCGCGCCACGGTTTCGCCCCGAGCAGGGGATCGCTCAGCGGCTCAAAGTCGCGCCCTTCCGCGAGCGGCTTCCCATCCGCCGTCGTGATCGCCAGCGGCGCGCCCGGCCGCCGCGCGAGATTCATAAACGCCACCTCCTCGATCTTCGGATCGCTCCACATCAGCGTCCCTTTTCCCGCGCCCCACACGCCGAAGTACACCGACACTTCCGTGAACTGCGCCGAATTGAAAACCGCGTGATGCACCGTCCAGTCCTGCGTCGGCTTCGTGCCGAGATAGTTCCAGCTCAGCGACGCACCCTCTCCTTTCTCTGGCAGCACCTTGATCTCCGGCGAGCCATGGAAATCCTGCGTCTTCACTCGCACCGAGACGTGATACTGCCGCCACGGCTCCACCTTCAGCTTCTGCACCACGCGCGCATTCTTATCCACCGCGTCCGTCACCCGCAGCGCGCCGTTTTCCGGGATCATATTGTCATCCTTCCACGACCACTTTTTCGGCTCCGCGAAACCGCCCGCCGGAAACGCTGGAGCCACCGGATCATCCACCTGCGCCACCCCGCCGCGCACCGTCATCGGCAGCGCCTTCACCGGCTGCGCCTCGATCAGATTCACGTCCTTGCCGAGGATGTCATTCGAGTAGCCCACGGAAAAAAGCGCGGGCACAATCTCGATCTTCAGATCCGCTGCGATCTTCTTCACGCGCTCCACGTTCTTGAAGTAGCCGGGGAAATTCGGCGCCACCATTTCCGCGAGGTGCGCGAACTTGGAATCCGTCAGCAGCACCTTCGTGTAACCCGCCGCCGCCGCCCGCCGCCAGATGGTTTCCAGCTCATCCACATTTTTGTCCACGAGCAGATTCGTCGGGTAGTAAAGCCACTTCTCCAGTGCTCGCGCGGGCAGTGAGGCAAGGAGGAAAAGGGCGAGCGAGAGCGGGAGGAGAGGGCGGATTTTCATGGCGGCGGTTTTGTGGCGGTGCTGCAGCGAAAGCTGTCAGCTTCCCCTACAGCACCGCCGCGAACTCCGCCAGCAAACTCAAATCATTCTCCACCGCCTCGAAGAACGACGGATACCGCGCCACCCACCCGCTCGCGCGCAGCTTCGCATTACTCACCCGCTTGTTTGTCCACCCGCGTTTGCGGTTCATGTCGATCGGTCCGCACGGCGGCACTGGCCGTTCGAACCGCCGCGCGAGCCATGCGTACACCGCGCGCTGCGCCAGCGGCTCGTCGTCGCTCACATTGAAAATGCCGCGCGCCCTTGCCGTCACCAGATGCACCAGCGCCGATGCGATGTCCTCGCGATGCACCTGGTTGATCCACTTCCCGCCATCCCCTTCGATCACCGCCTCGCCCCCCAAAAATTTCCGCAACAGCACCGACCGCCCCGGCCCGTAAATCCCCGCCAACCTTGTCACCAAGCCATTCCGCGAGGCGACCCACTCCTCCGTTTCGCGCAGCGCGCGCCCCGTTTCGCGATCCGGCTCCGCACTACTCTCCTCCGTCACCCATCCGCCATCCGTCTGCGCATAGACCGACGTGCTGCTCGTGAAAACGAGCATCGCCGGCGCGAGCACCTCGCCCAGTGCCTGCACGCCGCCGAGGTACACCGCGCGATACTGCTCCACCCCGCCGCGCCCCGAACTCGCGCAATGAATCACCGCATCCGCTCCGTGCAATTCGCCGCGCGCCGCCAGCGCCGCGCGATCCGTGATGCCACACGCGACGACGCGAAACTTTTCCGCACCCAGCGCCGCCGCGGACTCCGCCGAATGCGTCACGCCCACCACCTCCCAACCCGCGTCGGAAAAAAGCCGCGCCGTCGCCAGCCCGGTGAAGCCGCATCCCGCGATGACGATCTTGCTCATCGCGCGTTCACGACTTTGTAAATCCGGCAGCCCAGCGCTGGCACCGTGAGCACCGCCTCCGGTTTTCCATCGCGCCACGTCACCACCGGCGCAGCTTCGCCCGCCGCTGCGTTCACGCATTGCAAAGTCTGCCCCTTCGCGAGCAGCGCCTTTCCACCCGTCGCCAGCGGCATCGCGTGATCCTTCACCCGCGTCTCCGCGGCCCGCGCGCCGTTCGCATTCCCGACCACGATCACAGTCTGCGCCGTGTCGATCACGCCGCCCTTTTCCAAAAAACGCGCGATGCAAAAAATCCCGTCATCCTCGCTGCCGCCCGCGCCGTCCACCCACAGCGTCGCCGCTCGCCCCTCGCTCAACGCGGGCAGTTCGCGATGCAATTTCACAAACGGCACGAGCGCAGAATTGCCCGCCGCCGCGATCATCTTCGCCGCGTCCGTCCCGCGCGGCCACAGCGTCCGCCGCCCGGTCTCGCCGTCTTTGCCGATCTGACCGTCCGCGTCTTCCAGCGCGACCTCGGTGCCGTAGTAAAGACACGGGATGCCTTCGAGCGTGAGCAGCAGCGCATCCGCGAGAGTGTTTTGCGCGGCGCTGATGCCCGCCACGCGGAAGCGGTTCAGCCCGTCGTGATTCTCCACGAAGTTCACCAGCTTCCGCCGCGCGGGCAGCCCGTCGAGTCCCGGCGTCGGATTGAAGGCAGCGGATTCCGGTCCGGTGTCGCGCAGCATTTTCTCCAGCGCGGTCGCCGCGTGAAACCCGCCGTCCTTGTACCGGAGCCACTCGCGCGTCGCATCGCAGCATTGGAAATTCAGCACGCTGTCGAGGCACGGCGTTTTGTTCTGCGCCGCGTCTTCGCGAAAAGTGTAGCGCCCCACCGTCTGTGGATTGCCCGAATAAATCTCCCCGAAGAGCAGCGTCCGCCGCGCCTTCTCCGGCCCGAGCCGTGCCCGCAGCCGCGCGGTGAACGCATCCCAAAACCCACGATGTACATGCTTCACCGTATCAATCCGCAGCCCGTCCACTCCGACCGTCTCGAGATAGAACGCGTAGATTTCCACGAACTCATTCACCAGCGCATCGAAGTGCGCGCCCGCCGGATCGGTCCACACATCACGCAGGCTGAAAAAGTCGCACATCACCTCCTCGCCATCGCTCGCGCCGAGCGAGCCGGGGCTCATGCCCTTGCGCCCGTAGCTGTCGAGTTGCGCGAGCACGCCGGTCGTCGCGATCTTTTTTCCGAGCACCGTCTGCGGCCCGTCCGGCGCGACGCGGCGCTGGTTCCATTGCGGGTGATCCGCCCACGTCGCGCCCTCGTGAAAGCCGTCGCGCTGGTACGGCGGAATCCATTCCGCCTGCCCGTCGTCGTGGCCGTTGTGATTTTCGTCGTAGTAAAAAACCGGGCCGACGTGATTGCACACCACATCCTGAATTACCCTGATCCCATGCGCGTGCGCCAGCGCCACGAAGTCGCGGTAATGCTGCATCCGCCCGTCGCGCGAATCCGCGTAGGCCGTCCGCCCATCGAGGCTGCGCGCGCTCGTGAGGTGCGGATCGATGTCCAGAAAATCCTGCGCCCAATACCCGTGGTAGCCGCACTTCCCGCCGCCGAGATCGAACGCCGAATTCCACACATTGCGCACCGGCGGCGTGATCCACAGCGCCGTCACGCCGAGCCGGTCGAAGTAACCCGCCGCAATCGCAATCTCCAGTCCGCGCAGATCGCCGCCGTGGTAGCGGTTGATGTCCCGCTGCGCCGCATCGTAGAGCGCCGGATCGCTCCCCGCCGGCACATCGTTCGCCGGATCGCCGTCGAGAAAACGGTCCGTCAGCGCGAAATAAATCACGTCGTGATTCCACGGCCGGTCCAGCGGCGCAGCCGCCGCGCCGAGCGTCAGCACGGCGAGAAGTGCGGAAAAAAGGCGCAGCATGTCCGCGATCAAACCGCGCCCCGCACCCACGGGCAAGACGCATTGACGCGCCCGCCGCCGCCCCGCGAATTTTCCGCCTGCGCAATCGCGCCTTGAAGCTCATCCTCCAGAATGAACCGGCAGGCCGCATTCACGCGCCGCCGCATTGGCTCCAGGCGGTCCCGCCCCTCACCACGAAGCTCAGCTTCCCCGCGCAAATACGGCGTTGCCAAGTCCTCAACTCGCAACAAGAGTGAAAGCCATGAGCACGCGCGAAATCATCGCAGAACTGCCTCACCTCACGGTTGCCGAACTCCATGCCGTCGGGCAGCGGATCGTTGAATTGACCTCCCGTCAGACAACCGGTGCCGGTCCCGGATTGCACGCCGAACGCGTCGCGGGACACCTCGTCCTCGCCGGCCCGCGGGTTGTCCGTCAGGCGGAGGTCGAGGCGATCCTGGACGAGTTTCCGTGACCTGGCTGCTCGACGTTTCCGCCCTCGTCGCGCACCTCGTGCAGAGTCACGAACACCATGCTCGCGTGAACGCCTGGTGGCCGGGGCGGGCGCCGT
>JANXSB010000161.1 GCA_025352865.1 Chthoniobacter sp.
CACCGCTTGACCGTTGCCTCGCGTATCGCCCCCGCCCGTGCGCGCTGAGGGCGCGGGCTGCTGCGTTTCCACACCGGCAAGGGCAAGGTAGCGGGCGATGGCATCGGCGCGGGAAAGGCTCTCCAGTTTTTCGAGCAACGTGATTTCATCGCCTTTGCTTTCGCCTCCGCCCGTGCGGTCGCACCATCCCCATGCCTCGCCACGCTGGAAGATGGAAAAGGAAGGCGTCTTTTGCCGCCGGGCACCGGCGAAGGGGCTTTGCATGTTCCCTTCGCCTCCCGGCGGCGGCGGATAGCCGAGAGCGCGGAGCAATTCGGGCAATGGGAGCCGCTGCTTTGCATCTCGGATTTGTTCGCGCCACTCGTCTTTGCCGGCCTTCATTTCGCTCCTTCCTTGCGGCGAGGCCGTGACGGTTCTTTCGCGAATTCGCCGGCTCGCGCCCTGTCCATGAAGCGCGCGATTTCAGTCCGTTCGACATACCACCTTCCGGCCAGATTGATGCACTTTATCCAGCCGCGTTGTCGGTAGCGCCAGCCGGTGACATGGGAAAGGCCGGAATCTTCAAGGAACTTGTCGAGGGAAACGAGGCCATCGGTTGTGGGATTGTTGCTCATTGGCCTTTGGCGCGACTGTCAACTCGCGTTGCTCAAGAGTCCCCGCCATTGCTGCGTCTCACACCCCGATTCAGCCCCTTGCTTTTGCTCCAGTTCGGAGGTGCCTCTATCCTTACGTAAGTGTGCCGAATCCGCCAGTGATGACGAAGCTCACCGACATGTGTCATTACTCAACCCAAACAATCTCAAATACTTGCGGGCTGAATGACGGGCATGACGGCTTGCGGCCCATTTTGCCTGCACAATTTTCTTTGTTCCTCACTCACTTTTTTTCCGAATGCGGTGGCGAACCCTTTCGAGTGCATCTGCTTTCCGGCCTTCACGAGCTTCGTTTTTTTCCCTCTCCCGTTTCTCGTGGTCTTCGATTACCCCAGCAATCTCGTCCGTGTTGAATTCGGTGTTCACTAAATAAAATTTACCCTTAAACCAATACGCATCGAAGGACCATTTTTCACCCGCCTCGTTGAGAATCGCTGCACCAGCACGCATCTTACATGGCTCCGATTCCTGTCGTTTCAGCATCCTGCGGTAGTCTGCTGGCTCAAACCTCGCGACTTCGGAATGGGTGTTACTAAGAACCCAATGGGTTTCTTCCTTTCCGAAAAACCCCCACTCTCGCGAAGTGCTCTCGCGCCAGGAGTAGTCCCGTTCCTCTAAAACCCAGGTGAATTCTTTCGGCATGGTCGAATGATAGAATGACGGGCTTTTTGTGGCAGATGACTTCGTAAAATTCAGGTCCGCCGGTCGCAGTCTTGCAGCGCAGCTTCACGGGCCGTGTTCAATTTCTTCGCTTCGCGCTCGGCAACCTTCCTCAACTGCGGGGAGAGGTGCGCAACCTTGTCCGGGTGGCAGCCGGTCATGAGGTCGCGGTAAGCGCGTGTGATTTGCTCACGCGTGGCGTCCTGCGGCACGCCCAAGACCTTCCACCATGCGGGCGGCTTTCTGGAACGGGTTTTCTTGGGCGGAGGTTCGGGTGTCGGCGGGTTGTGTTCCTTTGCGGGAATGTGCTCTGGTTCCGCAGGAGAATGCCACCAGTCCCAAAGCGCGCGGTAAGCGAGGTTGCCAACAAATTCTAAGCCAGTCTCGATTAACGAATCGATCCCGCTCTTTGCTTGGGATTTTCGGCGAGCCATTGGTCAAATCGCGCGCTTGCGTCGCGGTTTCACGGTGGGGGCGAGAGGCGCGGTGATTTTTTCGTAGAGGGCGAACAGGTGTTCAACGCGTGCGCGGTCGCTGGGGAACGGTTCGCTTCGGTAGCATTTGTCCACGGCTCTATCGAGTGCGGCGTGTGCGTTGGCGAGTGCGGGCGGCATCGCCAGCGGGTCGTAAAGGTCTGCGAGTGTCGAGGCGGGGAATGCGGCGCGTGCGTCGAGAACGGCTTGCGCGGCTTTCTCCACCGCGCTGCGCTGCGCGGGCGTGGAGGCTTCGGGCCACGGGTAGTTGTTATAGACGATTGCGTTGGAATAGCGGTAGTCGCTTTTGAAACGTCCCGCGACGTGCTTCACCCATGCAACGTGAATTGCAGAGTGAAGGACTCCGAAATGAAAGAGGGTTGCGTCTGGAAGAACATAGAGCTGGTTCGACGCGATGGTTTCGGGTTGGAGCAGTCCAATCGGGATGTAACGCCGACGCACAGACGAAAGCGTCGGAATCGCGAGGTAAGGCGTTGTCGGTTGGCGAA
>JANXSB010000204.1 GCA_025352865.1 Chthoniobacter sp.
GCTGCTCCAGTCGGAGCGGACGATGCCGGGAACGATCGGTGCGCCGGTGAATCTGGCGGCGCGCGTGCTCTCGATGGCGGAGGGCGGACAGGTGCTGCTGACGCATGCGGTTTTCGACGATGCGCGGCAGTTTGTGAAAGCGATCCCGCTCGTGCCGCCGCAGGAGCAGGCGCCGCTCGGTTGGGAGGCGCACGGCGCGTACCGGGTGAAGGGGCTGGATGATCCGGTGGAAATTTTCGAGGTGGGCGAGCGCGGGCACGGGCCGTTCCGTCAGCCGAGAAATGTGCCGGGTGTGGAGCGCGCCGTTTCCAAGGAGGAGGAGGCGATGCTCGGCTGGCGGCCCGCGCCGGCGCTCGAGGTGCCGAGGCGTGCGGGCTGGGTGGTGGCGCGGAAGCTGGGCGAGGGCGGATTTGGCGAGGTGTGGCTCGCGGAGAATCGCAAGACGATGGAGCGCCGGGTTTTCAAATTCTGCTTCGACGCGGTGCGGCTGCGCTCTTTCAAACGCGAGGTCATGCTTTTCCAGCTCATCCGCGAGGCGCTCGGGCCGCGGCGCGACATCGCCACGCTCTACGAGGTGCAGCTCGAGGCGTCGCCGTTTTTTCTCGAGAGCGAATTCTGCGCGGGCGGCACGCTGGCGGAATGGATCACGGCGAAGATGGCCGCCGGCGAAGTGCCGCTGGCGCTGCGCCTCAGTCTCGTGGCGCGGATCGCGCGCGCGCTCGCGGCGGCGCATTCGGTGGGGATCATTCACAAGGACGTGAAGCCCTCGAATATTTTCATCGAGGAGGCGGCGGATGGCAGCGTGCATCCGCGGCTGGCGGACTTTGGCATCGGCGTGCTGGTGGACCGGTCGGTGCTGCAAGGGCACGATCTTACTTTCACCGGCGAGCTGACGATGACCATCGACGCGTCGCGTACAGGCACGCGGATGTATGGCGCGCCGGAATATATGATGGGTCTGCCGCCATCCATTCTCGGCGATGTCTATTCGCTGGGCGTGCTGCTTTACCAAGTGGTGGCGGGAGATTTCCGCCGCCCGCTCGGGCCGGGCTGGCGGCGCGATGTGCCGGATGCGCTGCTTGCCGAGGACATCGCGGAGTGCGTGGACGTGGACCCGGCGCGGCGGCCGAGCAGCGCGCTGCTGGTGGCGGGAAAAATCGAATCGCTCGAACAGCGGCGCGCCGCGCTGGCGGCGGCGGCAGCAGCGGTGGAGCGGGAGAAGGAATTGCAGCGGCGGCTCGCGGCGCAAAAGCGCCGGGTGCGTCTGGCGCTGATCACGGCGGCGGTCGCGACGGTGGTGATCGGCGCGCTGGGTGTGGCGCTCTATGTCGTGCAGCGCTCGCGTGCGGCGGTGATCACGCACTCGAAGGAAATCGAGGCGCAGCGCGAAGCGGCGCGCGACCGCCTCTACGTGGCGGACATGCAGGCCGCGACCGATGACATGCTGAAGTGGCGCGGGGAGGCCGCGCGGGAGACGGTCAACCGGCAGCGGCCCGCCGTGGGCGAGCGCGACCGGCGCGGCTGGGAGTGGTATTTCGCGGACTCGGTGCTCAACACCCGGCAGGTCGTGCAGAAGGTTTCCGCGCAGCCGCTGCGGGCCATGGCCGTGAGCCCGGATGGGCAAAGCGTGGCCGTGGCTGGAGACGAAGGCGGGGTTTCGGTGTGGTCGTGCGGGGATCTGAAAAAAATCCGCTCAATGCCCGCCGGTGCGGTGCGCTGCCTCGGCTGGAGCGTGACGGGCAGCATCGCCGCGGGGCTCGGCAATGGCGAAGTGGTGGTGTGGGACGCGGGCACGGGTGTGGAAAAAAAACGCTGGAAGGCGCACGACGGCGCGGTGTCGGCAGTCGGCTGGCAGCCCACGGAAGATTTGCTGGTGACCGGTGGCGCGGATGGCGTGCTGGCGAGCTGGCACGGGGACGGACGCCCCGTGCAGACGTGGCCCCGGCACGGGCCGGTGCTCGCGGTGGACTGGCGGCAGGACGGCAGCGAGATCGCCGTGGTGCTCGGCCACCCGGGCCGACTACTCGCAGGCCCGCTGGACCACTTGGAGCATGAGTATGCTCTCGATGCGGAGGAGTCCGCGCTCGCGTGGCGGCCCGGTGTGCATGAGGTGGCGATCACCAAGGGCGGAGTGCCGATGCGCTCGTGGGATCCTTACTCCACGGTGGAATCATTCGCTCTGCCGAACCGCTTCAGCCCCGGCGCTTCGGCCTACGCCTGGTCGCCGTCGGGCGAGTCCGTGGCCATCGGCGGGATCGATGGAAAAATCATCCTCATCGATGCCCGTCGCCTGACCGATTCGCGCACCGCGCTCTACGGCCACAGCAGCCGCGTGACGGCGATGCAGTGGCTGGGCGGAGAGCATGAGCGGCTGCTCTCGGTGGGGGAGGATGGCACGCTGCGGGCGTGGGATGATTTGCGGCGCTCGCCGGAGATTACATTTCTGCCTTTCAAAACCCCACTCACCGACGCGCAGTGGAATCCGAAAACTGACAAGCTGGCGCTCATGTTTGCGGGCGACGAGGCGCAGGTCATCCGCTGCGATACGTGGCAGACGGAATGGAGCCGCCCTCTGCCGGCACCGCTGCAAGGACGCAGCCAGTACGTGGGCGGCCACCTCGCGTGGAGTCCCGACGGGCGCTGGCTGGCCGCAGTCTGCCCCGGCCGCCTTCCGGTGGTGTGGAATCCCGAGGATGGAAAAAGGATCACCGCCGCCGGGCTCGAAGACGCCTCCGAAGTCTGCTGGATGAATGACAGCCGCCGCCTCCTCGTGCGCGGGGCCAAAGGCTGGTCGTGGTTTTCCACCGAAGACGGCCGGGCCACCGCGATCCCCGGCACCGCGAACGCGGCATGGGTGGCGGGATTGGAAGGCGACGCCCTCGGCATCGTTGTGTCGGAGAGCGGTCCCTCGCGCTATCGCCTCGCGAGTCTCGCCGGCGGTGGCCAGAGCCTCGATGTGGCGCTGCCCGGCGAGCTGGGCGCGGTGCGGTGCGGCGCGGTCAGCCCGGATCGCAGGCTCCTCGCGCTGGCGGGTGAAAGCGGCGCGCTCATCTGGATCGACACGCGCACAGGCCAGGTGCAGCGCCCCCCGCTCGCGCACTCGGGGCCGGTCAAATCCCTCGGCTGGCATCCCGACGGCACCCGACTCGCGACCGTCGGCGCGGACGGCACCTGCCGCGTCTTCAACATCGCCCAGGTCACGCAGACATGGGTCCTCGAACACGAGCTTCCGCCGGAGATCGTGGCGAATGGATGGAGCAGCGATGGACGCCGCCTCATGGTCGTTTCGGGTGTGGGCAAGCTGGTGAAAATCTACGATGCGTCGCGTTCGCTCGCTTTGGAGAAAGGGGAGGGCGAGCCGTCCGCGGAGATCGCGTTTGCCGACCGGCTCACGCAAGCCTGCGCGTGGATCCAGCGGCAGCCCGGCGAGGAATTTGGCTGGCACGCGCTCGCGAAAGCTGTCGCCGACAGGCGCAATGGCGGTGCGGATGCACAGGCCGACTTGCTGCTCGCTGCGGCGGACCTCGGTGCGCGAGGGCTTTTCAGTCCGCTCGATGAGGGGCCGAAGCAGACGCCGCTGGCGAAAGTGTGGCACGGCGTCGAGCTGCCATGCGCGGTGCATGTGGCCCAGGCTGCGGTGCTGAAGCGATGGGAGGAAATCCCGGCGCTCTGCGCCAGTCAGCACGGGCTGTATGCGGACGCCGCGTGGTTCGCGCTGGCGAAGGCGGAGGCGCTCGCCGCGCAGGGCCGGGTGGACGAAGCGGAAGTCGCGAACCTCGAAGCATGGCAGGCGCTTCGGCGTCACCACGGAGGAGATGACCGCGTCGCGATCGGTCCTGTGGACGCCTCGGCTGGCGGCGTGAGTCTGGCCCCGTGGGCCAACATCAAGACCACGGAAGACTGGACCGGCGGTGAAAACAACAATCTCTCCTCGCTGCCCGCGGTCCTCGCGCAGCCCGACGGCACCAGCTTTCATACCGGCGATTTCATCCAGCTCGCGGGAAAAAGTTTCCGTCTCAGCAGCGGCCGGATGCTGCCGCGCAGCACGGGCTGGATGCCGCTGGGGCGCTCCGCCACGCGCGCCAGCTTTGCGCTCGCTGCGTCCTACGCCGACCAGGATGAGCAGCTCCAGGATACGTGCATCGGCAGCATTTTCCTGCTGCGCAGCACGGGCCGCGGCGCGGTGCGCATCCCGCTGATCTACGGCCGCAATGTCTGGGACTGGTGGGTGCCATCGGGCGGTCACATTTCCGAAGCGCCCGCCGCGGCGCTGGCGTGGCGCGGGGACAATGCCAACGCGCAATTCTACCAGCACAGCCTCGCGCTTTATCGGCTGATCTGGGAAGCGGGCGCCGGTCAGGCACCCGTCGCCGCGGTGTCGCTCGTGAGCCATCTGCGCAGGCCCGCACCGATGCTCATGGCGGTGGAAGTCCAGCCGTAGCGGCGCTACATCTCGAGCGTATTCAGCAGCAGGAGCTGCGTGTCGAAAAGAAACGCCCCGGCGAAAATGCCGAAGAGAAAACGCGACTTGTAGTCCACCGGCGCTCCGCTCGCGGCGTGGACGATGGCCGACTGGGAGTAGTCATGGTAGCAGACGAGATTCGCCGCGACGAGCGGCAGCGCGACCGCGTGGTGGGGCCAGTATTCGACCGTGCCATCCCAGTCCAGCGCCACGCGGTTGAAGGCCGACTGCTCGCGCAGGCCAATACGCGTCATCTTGCCCGCCTCCACCGCCCGCCAGCGGCGGAGCAGCTCCCGGAAACGAGCGCCGGTAACCGCCCATGTCCCGCTGTTCAGTCCCTCGTGGACAAGATGGTTTTTTTCGCGCCGTGTCGTGTATCCGCCCCAGCAGTATTCGTGGATGTCCGTGTTCTGCTCGGGAAACACCGCCAGATCCCAGTCGCCCGCGAGCAGGTGGTCGATGTTGCGTAGCACCACGGAATCGCAGTCGATGAACATCACCCGGTCATATTTCTTCGCGTCGATGTGCGCCGCCACCGCATGTTTGCACGACTGCGCGTAGGCCACGAAATCCCCGTTCTTTCCGGCCTTCGCGGGCACTTTCATTTTCACCTCCCGCACGCCGTGGCGCGCGACCATGAAAAGCGGTGCGGGCGAATTGTGAAAAACCAAAATGTCGCCGGAAAACCGCGTGCGCAGCAGCGAGGAGACGAGCATCTTGGCGAGATTGCGATGGCCCGTGGCTCCTGCCGGATCGAGGGCCAGCGTATAGACGAGATTCCTGCCCGTGACTGCGGATTTTCTACCCATGACTGCGGATCAGAGATCAAGGATGTGCAGCAGCGTGGCCTGCTGATCGAGGAAAAACGTGCTCATATAAAGTCCGAACATGAACCGCAGCTTGAGGTCGAAAGTCGTGCAGCCCGCCAGATGCACGAGGGCTGAGTCCAGATAGACATGCGGGTCGGGATCGTAGCCCATCGGCGTGGCTACGTCTGCCAGCTTGAGACGCCGCTTGCGCAGCTTGGTGTCGATGACCAGCCGCGTGAGAGCGGCCTGGTCGGTAAAGAATTTCCTGCGCGGCGACGGCCCGTAATGAATCCGCTCCCACGACTCCATCACCTCGTGGAAGCGCTCCGCACGCACGCCGAGGATGCCGCCGTTCACGCCTTCGCATTTCAAGCGCGCCGCCTCTTTCTTGGAGATGAAGCAATTGAACCACTTCCCCGTGGCATCGCTTCCCGGCTCCGGGTAATAGGCGAGATCCCAGTTGCCATTGAGCATCGCATTGATGTTCCGCAATGCGAGGCAGTCGGCGTCGAGAAACAGCACCTTGTCATACCCGCGCACGTCGAGATGCTCCCGGACGCGGAATTTCCACGACTGCGCGTAGTCCCAGAACTCCTCGCCGTCGGGCACGGCGGTCTCGACAAAAACCTCCCGCACATGCGCGCGCGGCACCATGAAAAGCGGCGCGGGCGAGTTTCTGAAAACCACGATGTCGCCGCTGAAGTGCGTGCGCAGCAGCGAGAGGACGAGAAACTTCGCCATCGTCCGGTGCCCTACGGCTCCGGGCGGATTGTCGAGCGCGAGCGTGTAAGCGAGATGTCGTGTCACAGGGGTGCGGGCAATTTCCAGGGCGCGGAGAATGTCAGGCCGCGTCGCGAGTGCAAGCAAGACCCGCCGTCGTGGGCATGTTTTTTTCCGCCGGATTTTTCTTGTCTCTCGCCGCGCGCCCGGCAATCTCTCGGTGCGTTTCCACAACCCGAGGCGCAATTTCTGATATGGCTCAATCCACCCTCGCACCCACTCCTCCTCCCGCCAACATGCAGAGCCTGATGGCTCAGCTCGGTGCGGCCGTACCGAACACGACGATCACCGGCAGCTTGATATCCTCCACTGGCCTCCGCAAAAACTGATCCAGGCGCTATGAGAGTATGAGGCGCGCGAAGCGCGCCACAAACTCTATGAAACGCAAACGACACGCCCCCGAAGAGATCATCAAAAAGCTGCGCGCAGCGGCGACGCTGCTGGCGGTCGGCCTGGGCCTTGAGGAGGTAGATGATTCAACACGCAGTCCGAGCGAGCAGAGAAGCGCGCAAGCCAAAATCGTCCGTGTCTGAATCGAAGAAAGCGGCCTGATTTCCGATCCGGCGGGCTGGAATCGGCGTAACGAATGACGTGCATCCCGCGTCTGGACGCGCGACGATCCCTTTCACCAAACCGCATGCGTCTTCCCTGGTTCAAACTTACCGGCATCCTCGTCGTCATCTGGCTCATCGCGGGCAGCGTGATCTTTTTTGCGCGGAGCGCGAAGGTCACGCCGGAGTCGCTGGCCGCGTATGCCGAGAGTCATTCGCTGGCGGGAAAGGCGGACGCGGAGCGCGCGAAGATCATCGAGAAAATGGCCGCGCAGATGAATCAGCTCGGCTACGAGGAGCGGCGGGAGTTTCGCATGGGCAGAAAGCTCGACGGCTTTTTCCGCGAGCTGAAACCCGACGAACAGATGCGCTTTCTCGACCTCACGCTGCCGACCGGTTTCAAGCAGATGATGGAGGCGCTGAACAAGATGACGCCGGAGAAGCGCCAGCAGTTTGTGGACAAGGCGCTGGCGGATATGAAAAAGCACGAGGGCGAGCAGCCGCCCGACGCGGAGCTGGATGCGAACGCGCGGAAGATCATCGATCAAGGGTTCAAGTCGTTTTACAGTGAGGCCAGTGCGGATGTGAAAATGGATGTCGCGCCGCTGATCGAGCAGTTGCAGAAAAACCTGCAAGGTCGGCGATGAGCGGGGAGCATCGGCCACTGCGGCGCAGCGCCTTCACGCTCGTGGAACTGCTCGTCGTCATCGCCATCATCGCCATCATCGCGGCGCTCGCCTTTCCCGCGTATCAGCGAGTGGTTGAGAGCGGGCGGGCGACGGCTTGCACGTCAAATCTGCGCCAGCTCGGCGTGGCGCTGAGCGTCTATCTCGGCGAGCACGACAACATGATGCCAACGCTCAAGACCGCGCGCGCCGCGATCACCGACGATGTGCCGGTGATCGACAACACGCTCGACAAGTATGTGCCCGCGAAGGCCGTGTTTGCCTGCCCCGCGGACCGCAAGGGCTTCGCGGCCAGTACCGGCACGAGCTACATCTGGAACACGACGATCAACGGCCAGGCGCTCGCCGCGCTGAATTTTCTCGGGCTCGTCGAGGACCACAGCCACATCCCCGTGATGATGGACAAGGAGGGCTTTCACCCGTATCTCGCCGACAAAGTGAACATCCTCTACGCCGACGGCCACGCGACTAAGGATGCGAAATTTTTCACCGGCAGCGGCACCACAAAATGACCAATGAGCAGCATGCGCCGATGATTGCGCTCCGGGATTTGAAAAAGGCGTGGCGTGGAAAACCGGCGCTGCACGGGCTCTCGCTGGAGGTGCAAAAGGGCGAGGTCTTCGGCCTGCTCGGGCACAATGGCGCGGGGAAAAGCACGACGCTCGGCATCCTGCTCGGGCAGGTTTTCCCCGACGCGGGCGAGGCGTTCATCGACGGTCTTTCCGTGCAGCGCGAGCGGGCGAAGGCGCTGGGAAAGACGGGCGCGATTTTCGAGGCACCGCGGTTTTACGACTACCTGAGCGGTTGGCGGAATCTGGAGATTTACACGAGCTATTCGGCCAAGGTGCCGCGGGCGAAAATCGAGGAGGTGGTCGAGATCGTGGGGCTGACGCAGCGCATCCATGACAAGGTGGGCGTGTACTCGCAGGGCATGAGGCAGCGGCTCGGGCTCGCGCAGGCGCTGCTGCCGGAGAATGAGGTCATCCTGCTCGACGAGCCGACGAACGGGCTCGACCCGGAGGGCATCCACGAGATGCGCGAGCTGATCAAAAAGCTGAACCGCGAGCGCGGGCTGACGGTCGTCTTTTGCTCGCACCTGCTCGTGGAGGTGGAGCAGCTTTGCGATCACGTCGTCATCCTCAATCAGGGGCGCAAAATTTTCGACGGGCGCTGGGCGGACCTCGCCACGGACAAGCGGCAGGTGCGGCTGGAAGTGGATGACTGGCCGCGCGCCGCGGTGCTGCTCGGGGAAAGCGCGGGCGTGAGCGTGGTCGAGGCCGGGGTGATCGCGCTGGATGAGAAATGCGCGACCGCCGATCTCGTGGCGCGGCTCGTCCATGCGGGCGTGCGCGTGAGCGCGGTCGAGCCGCAGCGGCGGAATCTCGAACAAATCTATCTCGCGATGACGCACAGCGGCGGAAATGGAGACCAATCGTGAGCCTCTTCCTCCTCCAACTCCGCGGCGAACTCTGGAAGCTCTTCGC
>JANXSB010000222.1 GCA_025352865.1 Chthoniobacter sp.
AAGTTTCGCAACAACACCGGGCACAGCATCGGACGTCCGCGCTTGTCGGTGACCACGGCGGCGCAGCCGGGGCTGGACGGCGATGCGGGTTCCGCGGAAGCCCGGCTCGTGCTCGACGTGGCCGCGGCGCAGCGCACCGACGCGCAGCGCGCGACGCTGCTGAAGTGGTATCGCCCGCAGGATGCGGAGTGGAAGAAGCTCGACGCGGCGGTGGCGGCGCACGCGGCTGCCGAGCCGAAGCCGGAAAAGGTGCAGGCACTGATTTCCTCCGAGGGCGTGCCGGCGGTGCGGAACCACACGCAGGGGCCGGATTTTTATGAGCAGACGTTTTTCCTTTCGCGCGGTGATTTGAACAAGAAGCAGGGCGAAGCGCCGCCGGGTTTTCTGACCGTGCTCGCGCGGGCGCCGGAGGAGCGCTGGAGCAGGCCCGCGCCCGACGGCGCGCGCACGCCGTGGCGGCGGGCATCGCTCGCGCAGTGGCTCACCGACCAGGATGCGGGCGCAGGGCAGATGGTCGCGCGGGTCATCGTGAACCGGCTGTGGCAGCATCATTTCGGGCGCGGGCTCGTGGCCACGCCGAGCGATTTCGGCGCGCAGGGCGAAAAGCCGACGCATCCCGAACTGCTCGACTGGCTGGCCGGCGAACTCATCCGCGGCGGGTGGAAGCTGAAGCCGCTGCACAAGCTGATGATGACGAGCGCGGCCTACATGCAGTCGGCCCAAACCGACGCCGCCCGCCGCGCCGCCGACCCGGACAACACGCTCATCTGGCGGCACCCGCGCAAGCGGCTGGAGGGGGAAATCATTCGCGATTCGCTTCTCGCCGTCACGGGCGCGCTGGATGGAAAAATGTTCGGCCCCGGCACGCTCGACGCGGCGATGAAGCGGCGCTCGATCTATTTCCAGATCAAGCGCAGCCAGCTCCCGCCGATGATGATTACCTTCGACGCGCCGGACACGCTGGGCAGCCTCGGCCTGCGCTCCAGCACCACCGTCGCCCCGCAGGCGCTGCTGCTGATGAACAACGCGCAGGTCCGCGCCGCGGTCCGCGCGTGGGCGAAAGCGCTCGCCGCGCTGCCGGCGAACGGCGCAGTGCCGCGCGCGTATCGCACGGCACTCGGGCGTCCGCCGACGGACGATGAAACTGCGACGGCGGCGGAGTTTCTGCGCACGCAGACCGACTCCTACAAGACCGCCGGAAAAGCCGACGCGCCTGAACTCGCGCTGACCGATTTCTGCCAGTCGCTCGTGAGCCTGAATGAATTTGTCTATGTCGAATAATCACCCGCACCACTTCGCCGATCCGCATCCGCACTTCTGCTCCCGCCGGGATTTTCTCCAGCGCACGGGCTCGGGCTTTGGGATGCTCGCGCTGACCTCGCTGCTCGCGGAGTCGGGGCTGCTGGGATCCAGCGCCAGAGCCGCTGCGCAGGCGGAGGCGGTGAATCCGCTCGCGCCGAAGCTGGCGCATTTTCCGGTGAAGGCGAAGTCGGTGATCTGGCTGTTTATGAACGGCGGACAGAGCCAGGTGGACACCTGGGATTACAAGCCGGCGCTGGAAAAATACGACGGCAAGGATTTGCCGGGCTTCGACACGAAGACGGGATTTTTTCCCGCGGAAGTCGGTGCGCTGATGAAGTCGCCGTTCGCGTTCAAGCAGTACGGAAAGAGCGGCACTTGGGCGTCGGAAATTTTCCCGCGCACGGTCGAGCATGTCGATGACATGGCATTCATCCATTCCTGCTTCATGGCGACGAACAACCATTCGCCCGCACTTTTCCAAATCAACACCGGCATGTCGCGCATGGGCTTCCCGTGCATGGGCGCGTGGGTGACGTACGGGCTCGGGACGGTGAACCAAAATCTGCCCGGCTTCGTGGCGATGTACGACACGCTCGGGCGCGGTCTGCCGAAGGGGCACGCGAGCAATTGGGGCGCGGGCTTTCTCCCCGGCGTGTACCAAGGCACGGCGCTGAACGCGCAGGGTGCGCCGATCAACAATCTCGAACGCCCGCCCGAGATGAACGATGCGGAGCAGCGCGCGCAGCTCGATCTCATCGCGAAGCTGAACAAGCGCCAGCCGGGCGCAGACGACCCCGAACTGGCGGCGCGCATCGAGAGTTTCGAGCTGGCGTATCGCATGCAGATGGCTGCGCCCGAGGCGCTGGATGTGGCCGGCGAGCCGGAGCACATCCGCAAGCTCTACGGCGTGGAGGACAAGCAGTGCGCGCATTTTGCGAAGCAATGCCTGATGGCGCGCAAGCTCGTGGAGCGCGGCGTGCGCTTCGTGCAGATCTACAGCGGCGGCATGGAAAACGAGCGCTCGTGGGACGGGCACAAGGACATCGAGGGCAACCACCGGCAGTTTGCGGGGGAGACGGATCAGCCGATCGCCGCGCTGCTCACGGACTTGAAGCAGCGCGGGCTGCTCGACTCGACGCTGGTCATTTGCTGCGGCGAGTTTGGCCGTCTGCCGCTCGCGCAGAAAGGCGCGAAGCCGGGGCGCGATCACAACCCGCACGCGTTCACGACGTGGCTCGCGGGCGGTGGAGTGAAGGGCGGCGTGCATTACGGCGAGACGGATGAAGTGGGGCACAAGGCGGCGGTGAACAAGGTGAGCGTGAACGATCTCCACGCGACGATCCTCGCGCTGCTCGGGCTCGATCACGAAAAGCTGACGTATCGCTTCAACGGGCGGAATTTCCGGCTCACGGACGTGGCGGGAAATGTGGTGAAGGAAGTGATGGCGTAACGATGAGCCTCTCGGGCATTGCGCGCGGCGCGGAATGCGGTTGAATCTTCGGCCCTATGAAAATCTCCCTCGTGTTCCTCGCCGCCGCTTTGCTCACGAGCCCCGTCCTCGCTGAAGACGCCCCGCATGCCGCTCCCGTCGCCGCGCCCGAGGGCGTGGCGAAAAATGTCTCCCCCGATGAAGCCGAGAAGCTGCTCAAGGATCATCCGAAGACCGTCGTGCTCGACGTGCGGACGCCGGAGGAGTTTGCCAAAGGCCACATCGCGGGCGCGAAGAATGTCGATTTCAAAGCGGCGGATTTTGCGGAGAAAGTCGCGGCGCTCGACAAGGGCAAAACTTATCTCGTGCATTGCGCGGCGGGCGGGCGGAGCAGCAAGACGCTCGATCTGATGAAGGGAAAAAATTTCGCGGCGCTGTATCACCTGAATGAAGGCTTCAAGGCGTGGGAGAATGCCGGCAAGCCGGTGGAGAAGTGAGGGGGGGGTTCGCGGCAGCTCATCGCGCGGAAAAGAAGCCCTTTCCCGACGGCACCGTGCCGATGCCGTGAGTTTTGCCTTTGCCGCCTCCGTTGCTGGTTAGTTGTTTCCCGCGCTTGCTGATGCCGTGCTCTTTTCGGCGAAGAAGGGAAAAAGCGGTCGTGCGACCGGCCCTTCGAATTCCGCCTTTTTAGCTCGAGTGGACGGCTGCTCGCTGTTGGGCACGTAGTCGCCAATCAGCACCGTGCTGAAAAGGACCACGCCGCGAGTGGCGACGGCGAGTTGTTTCACGCCGGGCGTTTTCACTGAGTCGAGAATCCTGCTGGCGTCGTCATACGCGAGCTGCGCCAGGCTCTCGGCGGCATCTTCGGTGTAGTGACGCATCTCCGGAACATGGATGATGAAAGCGCAGGAATCTTCGTTGAGCTGGCAGAAAACGAGAAAGGTTCCCTTGGTCAGCTTGGCCGAGTCCGCTTTGCCGCCGACAAACATGCCGTCGTGGATTTTCAGCAGGTCATCCGAAAGTTGCTTGGCCAGCGCCAAGGCTTCCGCCGAATTTCCGTGCGCCGCGCCGTCGCTGACGCTGGTGATGCTTTTCATCGCAGCCGTCAGTTGCTCCAGACCGGGCGTGTTTGTCGCGGGATGATTCCTGATGTGGTTCACGAGCTGAAAAATTCGGAAGCCCATGAATGCGGCGAAGAGCAAGCCGATGGTGAGCAGGACTGATTTTACGGCACCGCCATGGATGGCACCGCGGCACTTTTTTTGTTGCGAGAGATGCTCATGGCAGCGCGAGAAATGGGTTGTGAATCTTTTCCTCGCCGACGGTCGTGAGCGGCCCGTGGCCGGGGCAGAGGATGGTGTCGGGTGGGAGTGTGAGGATTTGCTCGCGATTGGTTTGCAGCGCGGCGGGGTAGCTGATGCCGCCGCCACCCATCGAGCCGGCGAAGACGGCGTCGCCGACGATGGCGACGGGTTTTGCGAGTCCGGAGACGACGAAAGTGATGCCGCCTTTCGAGTGGCCCCAGGTCAGGCGGCTCTCGATTTTCAATTCGCCCACCGTCCACGAACGCCCGCTGGCAAAGGATTCCGCGCCGTCGATCGGTTCGCGGTCGCCGACAAACGCGGGCGCACCGGTTTGCGATTTCAGGCGGTCGAGGTCGAAGATGTGATCGCCGTGCGTGTGGGTGAGGAGGATGAGTTGGAGGCGCAGTTTTTTCTCCGCGAGCAGGGCGAGCATGTCGGTGCAGTCCGCGCCGGTGTCGAAGGCGATGGCGTCGCCGGTGGCGGCGTCCCAGACGAGGTAGGAGTTCACGGTCATGTCCTCGAAGGGCGTGTTGAATGACGCGAGGCCGTGGACCGCGACGGGCGCGGGCGTGTAGGCGCGGTGGCCGAGCGCGCAGAGTGCGTCGGCTTTCAAACCAAGCACCGGAGCCACGGCGCGGGCGGTCGTCTCGTCCCATGCGCCGTCG
>JANXSB010000296.1 GCA_025352865.1 Chthoniobacter sp.
CGGTCTGATTCAGCGTGCCCGTGGTATTCGTAGTCCCCGCGTTGCCACCATTCCAAGAGCCGACATCGAAGCTGCCGTTGTTATTGACCTTGTTAATCACACCGGTGCCGCTCAGGTTGACCGTGCCGTTACCGCCATTCAAACCGCCGTTGCCATTGGTATTGCGGCCAATCGCCAGGTAACCGAGGAGGCTGATCGTGCCGGCACTGATGTTCGCCACCCCGGTGCCGCCGTCATTGCCAACCTGAAACTCACCACTGGTCGTGATGGTGGTGTTCGGGTCGGTAACGGTCAATGTCCCGTTCGCTCCCAGTCCATTGCCAATGATGGTTTCATTAACGGACTGCAAGACCACAGTGCCGGTCCCATTGATGGTCATCGTCCCCGTCGATCCAGCGCTATTGGCCACTCGGAAAACGCCCCCCGCGGTCGTCACTCCGCCGCCATTTTGGATGAGGACGGTTCCGAGAGAATTCGCTCCGTCGGCAACGATGAAGTCCGAACCGGTGACCAGCGAACCTGCACCGGTAACGGTCATGGAGCCCGTGGTACCATGGCCGATGCGGATCCCACCGTTGGAGCCGGCATTGAGCACGCCGCCCCCGCTGACCGTCACGGTGCCCGTCGGGCTGTTCGCCAAACTACCGTTGAAGTCCCGGCCGATGCTCACTTCGTGCCCAGAATTGTTGACGACCGCATTATTTTGAATGTTCAGCGTGCCAGTGGCCCCCGTGCCGTTCCAGCCGACGATGAGCCCTCTGCTGGTCAAAGTCGTCCCAGTGCCGGTAAAGGTGGCCGTGCCCACGCTGCCATTATTTTCACCCAATGTGAACCAGCCCGCATTAGTATTAACGGTGCCGCCGGCGCTGACGTTCATTGTCCCAGTTCCCCCGCGAGTGCCGACCCGGAAGAAGTCGCCGCCTCCACCCGTGAATGCCGTGATCGAGCCACCGGTCACGGTGACTGTTCCCGTCGCCGGAACTCCTCCGTTCACTCCATCTCCAATGCTGACGCGATCAAAGGTCGAAAGACTTGAAGTGGCATCAATCACCAAGGTGCCATGTCCGGCATCACCAGCATTATCACCGCCGCCAACCTTAAAGACATCCCCGTCGGATACTGAATTGTCAGCGATGTAATGCGAGTTGTTGGTGATGGTCAGAGAGCCCGTGGCTTTTTCGCCGATGTAGGTGCGTCCGCCGGTCTGGTGGAAAGTTGAGCCGTTATCGACCAGGATCGATCCGTTAGATCCCGGATCCACACCGACCCGCGTCCACCAACTGTAATTGATCACGCCGCCGTTGGTCACATTGACGTGCGCAGTCGAGCCGTTCTGCCAGCCAATCAGGAAGTCCCCGCTGTTATGGACCGCGTGATTGAAGACACCTCCGGCCCCGACGTTGAGAGTCGAGAGGGTGGGCGATCCGCCCGTGTCGCGACCCAGGGTGGTCCAGCCGTTCACGTTCATGCCGGCATGGGTGATATTGACCGTACCGATTGATCCGCCACTGCCTTGTCCAATGCCCAGGTTGTTGTTCAACTGGGCCGACCCACCAGTCAGGTTCAAAGTTCCCTGCGTACTATCCCGACCGACAAACACTTCGCCACTCACGACGAGCGATCCGGCGGTCTGGGTATAGAGGCCGACGTTGGCATTCGGGCCATTGCGCCCCACGTTGAACTCACCGCCGACACTCAAAGAGCCACCGTTATTTAGGACAGTGCCGCTGGCAGGGGTCGTTGGCGAGGTTTCCTGTGGGCCAGGTTCATCGTCCCGGCGACAGTGATGGCCGTGCCTACACCCATGACGATAGTGCCGTGGCTTTGGCGGCCCACATACAATTCGTTCCCGCCCGCCCCGCCCACGGTAAAGGTGCCCCCGCCGCCGGCGACGCCGAGGTTGTAGGTCGAATTGCCACCGCGCTCGCGGCCGATTGCGCTCCAGCCTTGGGCGCTGATCGAGCCGCCTTCCTGGTTCAAAGTCGATGTGCCGGCGTCGCCCAGGAATAAATGCCCGCGACCGTTGCCGGTCCCGTCATCCATGATATTGATGTGGCTGTTGTTCGCCATGTTGATCGTCGCGGTGGAAGCCGTGTTGTTCCAACCCGTGAACAGAGCCCACGCCGTGACGTTAAGAGTGCCGTTGTTCAGATTGACAGTGCCATTGGCGGCGTTACTCTCCGCGACGCCAAAATTCCCGTCGGCCTGGCTGCCATTCTCGCGGTGGCTCGCAAAATTCACCACACCGCCGTTGGTAATATTCAGCGTGCCGGTGCTGTTGTTATCGGCGACCCGGAACTCACGAGCAAATGTATTAAAGGTGGAACCCGCACCGTCCACGGTCACCGTGCCGGTGGACCCACCGTTGCGACCGATGTGGACTTCGCCACCACCCCGAACGGTCACTCCGCCGCCGAGGAACATGGACTGGTTAAACGTGCCGCCGTTGGTGACCGAGAGCGTGCCGACGCCGTCTTCACCGACGTTGAGCTGGGCATTGTTGTCTCCGCCGTGGCCGTCCTCGCGACCGTTGATCATGTTGATGGTGGAACCGGCACCATCGACCGTGATGTGTCCAGTGGAGCCGTTGCCTCGCGCCACGTTGAACCACCAGTTATGGTTGACCTTGCCGCCATTGCTGACGTTCAGGTTGCCCGTTCCACCGTTGTAACCGATCTGGGTGTCTTTGGTTAAGCCTGAGACTCCGACGGTGCCGATATTCCAAACTGCCGCGGGGCCGCTGATATTGACCGTTCCCGTACCGCCGTTGCGACCGACCTCGGTCCATTCGTTGGTCTGCAGAGTGCCGTTGTTGACATTGACCGTACCCACGCCGCCGCCGCCATTGCCGACATAAAACTCGCGACTGGTAAGATTCAAGCCGGCGGCGTTCATGTTCAGGGCACCGGTAGAGCCCCCATTCGCCGCCACATTCAGTTGATTGACGCCCGTGATACTGCCGCCGGTAATGTTGAGAGTGCCCTGGCCGCTGTTCCCCACGACCAGGTTCTGCCCAGTCAAAGTCGCGGTGCCTGCCGAAATATTCCAAATGCCCACGCCGCTGGCATCCCGGCCAATAGTGGTCTGGTTGACGGTATTGATGAGCGCTCCACCGCTCTGATTCATCGTGCCCGTGCCGAAGGGGTTACCATTGCCGCCAAAGACGCCGATGTCAAAGGTCCGGTTGCCTCCGGCCATCTGGACTGTTCCGCCGCTGAGGTTGAGAATTCCGGTTCCGCCATTACGCCCGATAGCCCCCCATTGGTTGATCGTCATGGTGCCGCCGCTCATATTCATCGTGCCGGTTCCGGCGTCATTTCCGACCTGAAGCTCGCCGCCGGAAGTCCATGCAGTCGTGCCAGAAATGTTGAGCGTGCCCGTCGCGCCGGTTCCCTCACCCACCCTGGTCTCATTGACGGAGGAAACGGTGCCGGCGCTGATATTGAAGACACCGGTGCCCGCAGATTGCCCGCCGCCGACCACCACTTGGCCGGTCGAGGCGATGGCGCCGCCCGTCATATTGACCGTGCCGAGGCTGCCGTTGCGGAGGCCGAGGCTGTAGCCAGCCGTGGCGATGTTCGCGGTGCCGCTGATGTTCATCGTACCGACGCCATCGGAGCCAACCTCAAAGCCCGCGCTGCTGGTGATGTTGCCCGCGCTGATATCCCAAATGGCCGTCGCGGTATTGGAGCCGAGGCCCATCGAAACCCAACTGCCATAAGAGACCGTGCCGCCCGTTTGATGCACATGCCCAAGGCTGCCCGCCCCGTTGCCAACCTCGAGATTGCTGTTGTTCGCCGACCCGACGGACAAGGTGCCGCCGCTGATATACAAATCGCCGTTGCCGCCGTTGCCGATGATCACGCTGGCGTTGTTGCCCGTGGTCGTGACGTTGCTGCTCATCGTCAGCGTGCCTGTGCCGCCGTTGCGCCCCACGCTGATCTGGTGCGTGTTCACCGTGCTACCGCTGATCGTCACGGTACCCACCGAGCCGGCGTCCACACCGATGTTGAGTTCGCCGGTGGTCGTCAGCGATCCGGCGGTCTGCGTGAAAGTGCCCGACCCACCGCCGCCGCCGACGCGAACCTCTCCCGTGGCAAAGCCGCCGGTTCCGATCGTCCCTGCATTGGTCACCGTGCCCACACTACCCGATCCCTGGCCGACATAAATTGCATTGGTCCCAAAGTCGATGACCCCAGTGCTGTCGATGGTCAGCGTCCCGTTCCCGCCGCCGAAGCCGTTGTTCGCGCCGATCGCCATGAGAACGCCGTTCGTCCGCAGATCCACGGTGGAGGTGCCGCTGCCATTGCCCACATTGAGAACGCCGGTGCTGCCGTCCAGACCCACCCCGAGCCCGCCGGCCGTCGCGCCTGTGCCCATGGTCAGCGTGCCGCCGCTGATAACATTCAGCACGCCATTGCCATTCACTCCGCCGCCGATCTGCGAACCCACCGCCAGACCCACCGCCAAGCCGGTGTTCATAGCGCCGCCGATCTGAATCGTGAGCGTGCCGGTGCCGGTGCCAGCTCCGCCACTCCCCTCGCCGACACGGATTGCCTGGGTATTCACCAACTGCGTGAGAACGCTGCCCGCACCATCGATGGTAAGCGAGCCGCCATTTGCGATCCCGAGACCGCCACCAGCCAATGTCGTGCCGCTGTCGTAATCAATAGTGAAGCCCGAGATGACTGGCGCGTCACCCGCGGTGTAGGTGTCAGGAATCCCCAGCCCGCCCGCCACGTCCCAAGAAAAAGGATTGCTCCAGTTGCCGCTGGCTACCGCACTGAATCCGACGGCGCGAACGGTTTGCGCGAAGGAAACGGCGAGAATCGGGAGGAGAATTTTAGTTGTGAGTTCATAATGGGTAGGCGTTTGGGGCGGTGAACGGGTAAACTAAGGATGAATTATGGGGTCGATTTGACGAATGGCAAATAAAATATTTTGAAATGACGAAATAAGTTTTCGGACGTACTTGCAGACATCACCCCGCCCGCACTTGCGACCTCGCCGATCCCCTTTCCCGCCTCCCAGACTGAATCTGCGAAGGGCGACAAAATACCGATCATCTGACTTTGGAGCGGTTGCCGAAAGTCGGTTCCCAACCCCGTCTCCTCCCGTCGAGCCCTTCCTTCTGACCGCTGGGACGGGGATGATTGAAATTTGACGGAATTATCCGGGAACGAGGATTCTGAACCGGAATTTCAAGGCACCGTTCCCGTCTTGAGAAGCTTGGCCGCCGCTTCCAGTTGCGCCGGGGTGAGTTTCGCCTTGATCGCTTCGGCCCGTTTCGCCGCCTCCTCGTTTTTTTGCGCGGCGGCCCGCGTGTAGAGGACGTAGGCATGGGCGAGATTGACCTCGGTGCCCTTGCCCTTTTCGATCATCTCCCCGAGGAGAAACTCCGCGGGGGCGAAGTTCTGCCGGGCGGCGGCGCTGTAGTTGCGGCCCGCCTGGTCGAAATCCTGGCGCACGCCGTTGCCGTTTTCGTAGCAGTTGCCGAGATTGACGAGCGCGGCGGGCTGGCCGTGCTGCGCGCCGAGGGTGAACCAGCCGATGGCGGCGACGTTGTCCTGACGG
Organism: Chthoniobacter sp.; assembly: GCA_025352865.1. Taxonomy (GTDB): domain Bacteria; phylum Verrucomicrobiota; class Verrucomicrobiia; order Chthoniobacterales; family Chthoniobacteraceae; genus Chthoniobacter. The sequence goes on from JANXSB010000296.1 coordinate 5,575, forward strand.
ACGCCGGCACCCTTCTGGTAGCGGACGCCCATCTCATTCATGGCCACGATGGAGCCGGCCTTCGCGGCGCGGAAGCAGAAATCGAACGCCTTTGGCGGGCTGGCTTCGAGGCCGCCGATGCCGAAGTCGTAAAAGCGGGACATGGCGAGCAGGGCGTCGGGCTGATCCTGCGCGGCGGCCTTTTCATACCACTCGCGGGCCTCGGCGACCTGCGCCTTGTCCTCCGTGCGATTGGCGGCGGTCTCGACCACGGTGCCAAGCTGGGCCTGGGCGGGCGCGTAGCCGGCCTCGGCGGAGGTACGGAGAAGGAAGTTCGCCTTCTCCTCGTCCTTGGGCAGCCCTTCGGCCCCGATGAAAAGCAGCCGCGCGAGATTGAACTGCCCGGCTTTGTTGCCGGCGTCCGCGGCCTTTTGAAACCACTTCATCGCTTCCAGCGGCGCGACCTTGACCCCGCGGCCCGCCATCTGGAGTTCACCGACCGCGTTCGCGGCTTCGGCGTTTCCTTTCTCGGCCTCGGGCCGAAGCAGTTTGAGCGCGCCTTCGACATCGCCTTTGGCGAGCGCATCCTTCGCTTTTTGCAGCGGCGATGAAGCCGGAGCCGGGGTGGCCGCCGCGGGTGGAGCGGCCAACGTGATCGCTTGGAAAAAAAGCGCCCCGCAACCGGCGAGGACGGCGAGCCATGGGCGGATCATCGGGAAGCGGAACGGGCTGCGGGCGCTGCCTTGAGGATCGTGGCTTTGCCGTCGAACGGCAGATCCGTCGCGGTGCCGTCGGCCCAGGTGACGCTGACTTTTCCACGGGTGCCCGAATCACCGAGCCCGAACCAGGCCGTCGCGCCATCCTGCGCGAGATAGCCGCTGCCGGCGTGCAGTTCCACCACCTGATCCGGCAGGCCCGTGCGGCGCAGCGCCACTTTTGCCCCGGCGGCACGCGCACCGGGCAGGGCCACGCGCAGCCAGTGCCCGGCGGATTTGTTTTCAAAGCTCATGGTCGCGCCGTTGTTCACGGTCACCGCGAGGCCGGGCTTGCCGTCGCCGCCCCAGTCCGCAATGGATGCGGATTTCATGTCGCCGACGATGACGATGCCGCTTTCGCGCGCCGTCGCCGGGCTGAAGCCGCCTTTGCCATCGCCCAGCAGGAGCTGGCCGACGCCGCCGTCGTAGCGCGGGTTCTCGATCTGCGGGGCGTTGGAGTTTTGCGCGAGGAAAAGGTCCATGTTGCCGTCGCCGTTGAAGTCGCACGCGACAATGCCGTAGGCCGGCGCGATCTGGGCGATGCGCGGGAACGGCTTGAAGGTGAACTTGCCGTGGTCATTGAGGAAGACGCCGCTTTGGAATTCCGTCGCCTCGTAGCGCTCGGCGCTCTTCAGCTTGTCGTCGCCATAGACCTCCGAGAGGGGGGCCAGCGCGAAGGCTTTGAAGGTCGTGAATTTCGATTTGATGAAGGGCATCGCATTACCCGAGCAGCTCTTTCCGCGCTCGGGCAGCAGGTTGTCCCCTTCACGCTTGACCTCGACCGGGTTCCATTTTCCGGTGCCGTCAAAGTCCGCGTAATACAGGAGCTGGGGATGGTCGTCCCCCGGCTGCTTGTATTTCGTATTGAGGCCGACGTTGCCGACGATGAGGTCGAGCTGGCCGTCGTGGTTCACGTCCGCCGTGGTGATGCTATTCCACCAGCCCTTCAAACCCGCGAGCCCCGCGTCCGCCGTCTTGTCGGTGAGCTTGCCCTGAATGTTGTGAAAATACTTTACCGGGCCGTATTCGGTCGCCACGAGCAGGTCCGCCCAGCCGTCGCCATCCACATCCGACCACACCGCCGAGGTGACGAGCCCCACATTCGCGAGGCCGGACACGGTGTCCGTCACGTCCACGAACTTCACCTCGCCGCCCTTCGACTCATTGTGCAGCAGGCGGCTGCGGCCCGAGTGCGGCCAGTCACCGGGGATGCAGCGGCTGCCGATGAAAAGATCGACCTTCCCGTCGTGATCGTAATCCACCGCGCAGACCGCGCTGGCGAATTCATGCGCCTCCGGCAGTGCGCCCGCCGGTGCCGCGGTGAAGTTTCCTTTCCCGTCATTGAGGTAAAGCCGGTCGCGGAATTCCTTCGCGCCCTTCTCGAATTCATTGCTCCCGCTGACGACGATGAGATCCAGCGCGCCGTCGCCATTCGCGTCGAAAAAGACCGCGCCCATGTCCTCGCACTCCTTGTCCTTGCGGAAATCCTCGACCCACTTGGAGACGTATTTCCCCTGGCCGTTGTTGATGCGGAGCTGGCCGATCTCGCCCTTCGAACCGCCGAAATAAAAGTCGTCCAGCCCGTCGCCATTCACATCGCCCCACGCGAGACACGGCCCGAGCTGCGAGAGCGCGTGCGGGAGGAGTATTTGTTTCACGAAATCCCCCGCCCAGCCCTCGTCCTTGACCTTCACGTCCTTGAGCGTGTCCGTCTTGGCAAACATCGCCTCGATTTTCGCCGCCGGTTTCACCGGATCACCGCCGTCCGCCGGCTGAGTGATCGTGTAGAGCATGTCCGCCGCGAGGTTGGTGAACTTCTGCTCGCCGCCGCCCGGCCAGCGCACGGTCAGTTCCTTGATGATCGCATCCTCGCCGAGACCGAAATGCACCAGCGCCTCATTGCACGACATGTAGCCCGTCTGCGGCTGGAGCTGCCGCATCTGCGGGCCCGCGGCCGTCTTGATGATGATCGTCGCGCCGAGGCCGTTGCGGTTCGATTTCGTCCCCTCGAGCTTGAGCAGGACGGCGTGCCCCGTCTGGCAGTCGTTGCGGTAAATGCAGTTCGGCTCCTCGAGGTTCACCTCGATCATGTCGAGCGTGCCGTTCCGGTCGAGGTCGGCATACGCGCAGCCGTAACTCACGCCCACGTGATCCAGCCCCCAGGCCTTGCCCATCTCCTCGAACTTCTCCTTGTGCGTGTTGCGATACGCCCGGTGCTCCTCCTTGCGCATCTCCCCGTCCTTGAAAAACTCGAACATGTGTTTCCCCGCCAGCATGTCCTGCGTGATCTTGTGATCCGAGTCGTTCATGTGCCGCGAGATGCCGTTGTTCATGTAAATGTCCTGCCACCCGTCGAGGTCGAAGTCCGCGAACTTCACCGACCACGTCCAGTCCGTGCTCGAGATGCCGTAAAGCCGCGCGCCTTCGAGGAAGCGCCCCGTGCCCGTATTGATGAGCAGCGTATTGTGCATGTACTGCGGCGGGTCCGAGTTGTAGGAGCGCTTGAGGTCGATCCCACCCATGATGCCCATCGTGGTTTTCGATTTGAAATGCGAAGTCGCCGACATGTCCGCGATGAAAAGATCGGGCATGAGATCATTGTTCACGTCGCCGAAATCCGTCCCCATCGAAAACCACGGCGTATGCGGCGCCGCCTCCGCCAGCTTGTCCGTGAAAGTCCCGTCGCCGTTGTTGTGGTAGAGCTTGTCCGTGCTGATGAAATCGTTCGCCACGTAGAGGTCCAGCAACCCGTCCCCGTCGTAGTCCAGCCACATCGCCGAGAGCCCGTCGCCGCGCCCGGAGATGCCCGCCTTCGCAGTCACATCCGTGAAATGCGGCACACCGTCCGGCCCGTTGCCGTCATTATGGTAAAGCCGGTCCGGCGTCCCCATCGCCTCCGTGCCCCAGTTGTCGTAGTCATAGCGCCACACGCTGTAGAAGCGCTCGGCCCCCGGCTTGAGCGTCACCGTCCCGTCCGGGTGCTTGTCCACCGGCATCTCCGTCGGCGTCCCCTTCGGATCCTCGATGCGGTTCGTCAGCAAATACATGTCCAGCTTCCCGTCGCCATCGTAGTCCGCAAAGTAGGCGCTGTGGCTGCAATCCACCGCATCCAGCCCTGCCGGAGCCGCCACTTCCTTAAAGACCACCGGCTCCCCATTCGGCCCCGGCCCCATGTTCAGGAAAAGCTGGTTCGGCTTTTCGTAATAGCACACGTAAATATCCGGCCGCCCGTCGCCGTTCACATCCCCCACCGCCACTCCCGTCGCCCAGTTGCCGCCGCCCTCGATCGGCCCCGCCGACTTCGTGATGTCCGCAAACTTCATCTCCCCCAGCTTCCCCACCTGCCGGTAAAGCCGGCTCGGTTGCGTCGTCCCCGCAAAGAAAATATCCGGCTTCCCATCCCCGTCGAAATCCGCCACCGCCACCCCGCCCGTCGTCATCCCGCTGTGGTAGAGGAAGCTCATCGGGTGGTTCACATTCATCTTGTTCACCATGTCGATGCCCACCGTGTCGCCCTCGATCCGGGTGAAAAGCGTCTTGCCATCGCCCTTCGAGCGCGGGCGCAGCGGCTCAGCCTTCAGCCCGGCGGGCAAATCCGCCGCCGCAGCCAGAAGCGGAGCGAGAACGGCGGCGAAACACAATGCGGAGAAGGAGGGGGTTTTCATGGAATGGGTAGAAGCACGGGAGCTTTACGATGTAAGCAGCCGCCCCGTCGGTGTCAAGATGCTAAGCCCGCGTTTGACGCCTGCCGGAAACGTTTTGACGAATCGCCTTATCCCATCACCAACGCGCCCGCACAGCGGCTGTGACACCTCACCGCCAAGCGGGTGGCGGTGGGGAGACTCGGGAACGCCAGCCGG
>JANXSB010000344.1 GCA_025352865.1 Chthoniobacter sp.
ACACCTTTCTCGTCGAAGTAAGTAACTGCGCTAGCCTTGACTCCGCCCTCAGCGTTATCCGCCATGATGAACTGGCCCGCATTGAGGGTAAACTCCCAGGGCGAGTCACCAGACACCGCCGGGGCAACCGTGCTCTTGCCATCCTTGGAATAACCCGTCGGACCCGCCGATCCGCCGCCGAGGTGAAACAGCTTGTGCAAGGCGATCGACTCGGAGATGCCGTCGGGGCTGATATCCGGATCCCACACCAGATCCGTGGAGTAGAAAGGGTTGGCGACCTTACCCGCCTTGACCGTCAGCCAATCGTTCTGCCATCCGAGGAAGGCCCGGCTGATATAGATGCTGTACTTGTTAAATCCGCCGCCGCTCGTGCCCGCATCGCCAAAGGTCTGGTTGCCGCTGTCGGATGCCTGCGAAGTGCTCAGTTCCACGCCGCCAAACCAGTTTTCGCCGAGTTTGAAGTCCGCATTCAGGCGCAGCCGAAACTGGACGCGTGAACGCTGGGATCCTGTCGGACTGCCATAGCCTCCGGCGAGACGGCGGTAGAGGGTGTTTGCCTTGGCATCTGCGGGATACTTGATGCCCGCCGACGTAACCGCATTGGACGGCAGCTTCTTAAAGGTGCCGGTCTTGGTCTGGTAGTACGAGCCATTCGCGGTGTCGCCCGTCGTATTGGCTGTGAAAAGCGGTGCGGTGGCGCCGACCTCGGCCGGTTGCAGTTGCGAGTCCCGGTTGTCGTATTTGTAGCGCATCCGCAGGTCGCCGTAGAGTTTCATCTCGGAAATGGAGGGACTGAGGTTGAGCTTTCCGGCCGGTGTCTGCGTGGCGAAATCGCGCATCATATCCGCGCGGACTTCCTCGCCTTCCTGGCTGGAGAGCACGCCTTTTTTGACGAGCTTATCGACGAGTGCGCCGGCGTCCTGCGCCTGGGTGGTGGCCGCCGCCGCTGAGACAATCGTCAGCGCGGCCGCGAGCTTGAGCATGGGTGTTTTGGTCATTGGGTTCTGCTTGGTGGGTTGGGTTGGGTTTGCAATACACGACTCTCAGGACGAGCCGCACGCCATTTCTGTGGAAACGACATGGCGGAGATTTGCAGCCGATTGTGACAAACAGATGACACAAAAGAGACATTTGCGTGACAATGACAGGCGTTTTTCCCGACAGGCTTCGGCGTCCCAGTCAGCGATACCTACTGCGACGAACTGACCGCAAGCTGCCGACCATTCACTGAGCCGCGGCACGCCCGGTGTTTTTGCGCTTGCCCTCGCGCTCTTTGCCGACGTATCGCTAGGCCATGAAAAATTCCTCCCTCCTCTCGTCCTGCCTCACCGCCTTTGTCCTCGCCGCACTCGCCACCACCGGCGCGGCGCAGGAGAAAATCTGGCACGTCAAAGCCTTTCTCCCCGAGGGCGGGCAGCTCGATGTCAAAGCCTTCGACAAGGACGGCAAGCCGCATGCCGTCAAAGCCATCGAAACGGACGGCAACCTCCATCTGCTCGACATCAAGGCGCTCTTTGGCGAACAGAAATTCCCGGTCAAAGTCCTCGTCAGCGACGACGCCTACGCGCCCGTGAAAGCGATCGGCGACGACGGCACCATCTACGACATCAAGGCCGTCACCGCCGCCGGCAAGAAACTCGACATCAAAGGCGTGAAGCGCTCGGGCAGCATCATTCACATCAAGGCCATCGCGCCGGACGGCAGCTTCTACGGGGTCAAGGCGATCTCCCCCGAAGGCCGGGTCTATGATGTCAAAGGCATCAAGATGCTGAAGGAGCGCGAGGAGTTGAAAGTCAACGGCGTCTCCGTCGCCGCGCACATCAAGGCGCTGCCGCAGGCCCCCGAAGTGGTGAAGTAATCCGGGGGGCCGCGGCGCGCTTACGGGAAAAGTCCGCGCGCCTTTTTCGCCGCGAGCACGCGCTCGACGCCGATCGCCATCGCCGCCATGCGGTGCGGGATTTTCGCATCGCGCGAGCGTTTGGTCACGGCGGCGAAGGCCTGCTCAAGGATGCGGAAAAGTTTGTCCATGACCTCCGTCTCGGTCCAGAAAAACGCCTGCATGTCCTGCACCCACTCGAAGTAGCTGACGATCACGCCGCCCGCGTTGCAGAGGATGTCGGGGATGACGAAAATTTCCGCCCACCGCTCAAAAAGAATGCGGTCGGCGGCGGGTGTGGTCGGGCCGTTCGCGGCTTCGGCGAGGATGCGGCAGCGGAGCTGGCCGGCATTGGCCTCGGTGATGACGGCCTCGACCGCCGCGGGCACGAGCACGTCGCACTGGAGGGTGAGCAGCTCGGCGGGCGGGATCGGCGTCGCCTCGGGAAAACCCTGCAAGCTCCCATGCTCGCGCGCCCAGCGGTCTGCGGCGCTCACGTCGATGCCGTCCTTGCGATAAAACGCACCGAACTGATCGCTCAGCCCGATGACTTTCATTCCGTCCTTGAGCGCCAGCCCGAGCGCCGTCTCCGCGCCCACATTGCCAAAGCCCTGAATGACCGCCGTACATTGGTCCGGCTGCATCTTCAGCACATTCAGCGCGCGCTCGATGAGATAAACCACGCCGCGCCCCGTGGCCTCGCGCCGCCCGCTGGTGCCGCCGACCGAGACCGGCTTGCCCGTCACGATCTCGGGCACGGCGTAGCCTTTATAGACCGAGTAGGTGTCCATGAACCACGCCATGACCTGCTCATTCGTGCCCATGTCCGGGCCGATCACGTCGGTGTGCGGGCCGACGAAGGGAATCATCTCCTGCATGTAGCGCCGCGAGAGCGCCTCCAGCTCGTGCGGCGAAAGCGTGCGCGGATCGACGGCGACGCCGCC